>CADCAS010000074.1 GCA_902799465.1 uncultured Eubacteriales bacterium | reverse complement strand
GCGCCCGCGCCGCCGCGACGCGCCCCAGCGCAGCGCCTCCCACAGAAACGGCTCCGCCGCCACCGCGGCCACGGCGGCGGCGGTGGCCTGCGCCGACGGCCACAGCGCCCCGCCGGCGTAGAACAGCCCCGGCAGCAGCACCCCGAGTCCCGCCAGCACCATGCCCGCCGCGGCCTCCGGGTTCGGGGACCGCGCCCGCAGCTTCGGTCCCCACAGCCGCTTGATCCGCGGCCCGACGGCGCTCTGGATCAGCGACCCCGCCAGCACGACGGCGCAGCCCAGGGGCAGGGCCAGGTTGAACGCCAGAAGTCCCGGACCCACCGCCCCCAGCGCGCACCCCGCGAGCAGCGGCGCGGGGTTCAGCCCCGCCGTCAGTCCCGCCGCAAACAGCGCGATGGCAAAGGGCGCCAGTCCGCACATCGGCGCCAGCGCCGCCAGCACCGCGCGTCCCAGCAGAAACGACGCCCCCGCCAGCCCCAAAAACCGGCCCGCCGCCGTCGCCCCCGCCCGTACAGCCTCCGGCTCCGGCAGCCGGGGACCCGTTAACGCCAGTTCACGAAAGGCCTTGAGCATATCGACATCCTCCTCCTGAATGGGACAACGGAATTCAAGGGATCAGGGAACAGGCAACAGGGAACAGGAATAGCCTGGTTACGCAGGGACGGCGATGCGCCGCCTGCCAGGAACTGCGTATAGTTTCGATATTTGGCGGGCGGCCATTAGCCCCCTACAGCACGCGCGGCAGCCGTATCCCCTTTTCCCTGTTCCCTTTTCCCTTTTCCCTAAATCCATACTTACCTACCACGAAGCCAAAGCATCCCATTCCCCCGCCCGGCATTATCTATGCGCACCGTTCTCCACAAATTCCCGGCCCGCTGGTATATTTTGCGCAGGGCTGGCAAGAATAGGAATACAACGCCGGGCAACCGGTCTATGAAAAGGAGTTGTTTTTATGCTGGATCGTACATCCCTGGTCCTGACTATCATCGGCGGCATCAACTGGCTGCTGGTGGGCCTGTTCCGCTTCGACCTGGTGGCCTACCTGTTTGGCGGCCAGGCGGCCACCGTGAGCCGTGTGATCTACACCGTGGTAGGCATCGCCAGCCTGTGGTGCATCTCCCTGCTGTTCCGTCAGCGGGTGGGCTCCAGGCGCTACGAGGGAGAATAAACCAAAAACCCCGCCCGACAGCCAGCATCGGCTGTCGGGCGGGGTTTTGGTAAGAGAAAAGGGAACAGGCAAAAGGGAAAAGGAATGGCGGCTGCCGCCCGCTGTCAAGGCGTCTATCCTCACAGACGGCGCAGCACCGCCCCGCCGTACCCAGGCTAATCCTGTTCCCTGTTGCCTGTTACCTGTTCCCTGTTCCCTCACTTCTTCACCTTGATCGTGATCGCGGCGGACTTCTTGTTGTCCGTGGTGACGGTGAGCTTGACGGTGCCGGCGGCGACGGGGGTGACGCTGCCGGTGGCGGGGTCGAACTGCACCACGCCCGCGGGCTTGACGGTCCACTTCACATTCTGCCGCGGTACATAGCCCGCCCCCACGGGCACGATGGTGGTGGTCAGACGGGCGGTGTCGCCCGCGGACAGGCTCAGCGTCAGGCTCTTCCCCTGGTCGATGGTGATCTTCCTGGCCGCGCGGAGGTCCTTGAAGGTGACCTTCACCGACGCCTTCGCCTTCTTGTTCCGGGCGGCGGTGGCGGTGACGGTGACGGACCCGGCCTTTTTCGGGGTGAGCACGGCGGTATTCCCGTTCACCTCCAGCCGCGCCACGGCGGAGGACGCGGGCGTCCAGGCGATGTCGCTGATGGCGGTGCCCCCGGGCAGCAGCGCGGCGGTCAGCGTCAGGGTGTCCTCCAGGTCCAGGGTCACGGCCTTGCCGGGGGTCAGGGTGAGCTTCGTGGGCATAGTGGGGTCGGCGATGTCCAGCTTGACGCTGGCCTTGGCCTTCTTGTTGCGGACGGCCACGGCGGTGACGGTCACCTTCCCCGCCTTCGCGGCGGTCACCAGGCCGTCGGGGCTGATGGTGACCACGCCCCTGGGGCTGGCCGTCCAGGTGATGTCGCTCGCCGCCGTGCCCTCGGGGTACAGCGTGTACTTGAGCCGATAGGGCACGCGGTAGTCCGCCAGCTTCACGGTCCTGGCCTCGTTGAAGGTCAGCTTCGTGGGCAGGGTGGGGTCCACCACGGTCAGGGTGAGGGTGAGCTTCTTCTTCGCCCGGGTGAAGGTGACGGACGTCTTGCCCGCCGCCAGCGCCGTCACCGTTCCGTCGGCGGCCACCGCGGCGATTTTGGGCTTGGAGGACTTGAAGCCCTTGACTTCCGCCGTCCCCCCGTCCACGCGAAAGCGCGCACCGATGTTCACGGTGCGCTTGCCGCTCTTGGTCATGGTGTACGCCTCGGGCGGCGTCTCGGCCACGATCCCTGTGAAGGCGTCCGCGGTCAGGCGGTATTCGCCGCGGGCATAGCGGACCACGCCGCCGACGCGCTCCGCGTCGCTTCCGACGATGGCTTCGCCCAGCGCCAGCCCGGACAGATCCAGCCGGTCCAGGTCGTTCTCGGCGCAGTCCAGCGTCCGCAGCGCCTTGCAGCCCGTCAGCATCAGGTCGGAGAGGGCGTTCCCCGCGCAGTTCAATGCCGCCAGCGCCTCAAGGCCGCTGACATCCAGCCGCGTCAGGCCGTTCCCGGCACAGTTCAGCTCGACCAGCGCGCCTTTGGGGCACAGCGTGAGCGCGCTCAGCAGGTTGCCGCCGCACTTCAGCACCTCCAGCTTCGGGCACCCGGAGGCGTCCAGCGCCGTCAGGGCGTTGTCGGAGCAATCCGCCCGGACCAGCCCCGCGCCCAGCTTCAGCGCGATCATACCGCAGTCGGCGCAGCTGAGCTCCGCGAGCCTCGGACAGCCGCTCAGGTCCAGCCGCTCCAGCAGGTTGCCGTCGCAGATCAGCGCCTCCAGCCCGCTCGCGCCGTCCAGGCTCAGCGCCGCCATCCCCGCGTCGACGCACTCCAGCCGCCGAAGCCCGGGATTGCCGCCCAGGTCCAGCGCCTCCACCGCGTTGCCGGAGATGTCCAGGACCGTCAGCGCGGTCAGGTACTGAAGCCCCGCCAGGTCGGTGATGCCCTTGTTGGCCAGCCGCAGCGCCGTGATGCTCTCGATCTCCGATGCCGACAGCGCCCCGTCGCCGTTTCCGTCGCGCCTGTTCAGGCACTCCAGAAAGACCTCGTCGGGGAAGTGGGCCGCGTCCAGCGGGATGCCGTCCGCCACCGCCGCCGCGGAGGCCAGCGCGAAGGTCTCCGTAGGTTCGGCGGGCGCCGGGACGTCCCCCAGCGCCACCTCGATCTCCCCCACCGGGGCCTCGGGCAGGGCATCCTCCGCCGACGCCGGGACGAGGAGGGCCAGCGCCGCTATCAGCACGATGAAAAGCCATCGCTTCATGGTTCGCACCCCCTTGGATGATGGAGCGTTTTTTCGTATCTATTCAGTTCTGCTGTAATAAGTACGACCTCTCAGTCACCGACTTCGTCGGCGACAGCTCCCCTGAAAGGGGAGCCAAGAGGAAGACAGAGCGTCAGCCTTGGCTCCCCTTCCAGGGGAGCTATCAGCCGTTAGGCTGACTGAGAGGTCGTCCCCCGCAGCCTGCCAAATCTCTGTTTGTCACAGGACTGAACAGTTACGTTTTTTCTATACAATGTATGTACGACCGTGATTGCTCTGTCTGGCAAACGGGGAGTTGGCGGGGGAAAGTAGGAATGAGGAATGAGGAATTAGGAATGAATAGCAGCTGCCGCGCGTTGTAGGGGCGGCAGCCCCTGCGCAGCCAAGCCATTTATAATTCCTAATTCCTCATTCCTAATTCCTCATTCATCAAATCCCCGTTTGTCCCGTCATCACTGAACAGATACCTGCACCCATTATATACCGCCTTCCGCTCCCCTGTCAATCGACAAGCTGCCCCGCCGGACAAATGTCCGGCGGGGCAGCGCGCATCATCATATCACGTTTCCACCTGCAACAGCCGCCTCTGGGTCTCGCTGTCGGCCTCGCCGGTGGCGGGGAGGCCCTGCTGCTCCTGATAGGCCTGGATGGCGGCGGCGGTCTGCTTGCCGTAGTAGCCGGTGGACGCGCCGTCCATCACCAGCAGGCCCATGCTGCGCAGCTTGTCCTGCATGCGGACGATGTTCCAGGCGTAGTCGCCCACCTTGTGGGTGCGGTAATCCTCCTCGTAGGGCTGGGGCACGGGCATGGCCTGGGCGGAGTATTCGCTGATGGCGTTGTCCTCGAAGCCCAGCAGCTCGTTCATGGTCACCATCTGGTAGCCCTGGGCCGCCACGTAGGGGATGAACCGCTTGAGCATCTCGGTATCCCGGTCGGTGGTGTGGAACAGGTAGATGGCCCCGGGCTGTAGATGGGCGCAGATCTCGTCAAACTCGGCGTCAGAGCCGGACAGGGACCACTCGGCGATGCCCTTGAAGCCCAGCTGCTTGAGGTAGTTGTGGGTGCGCTGGTCGCTGGAGCCGTCGCCGCCCATCAGGCGGAAGAAGTGCTGCTGGTAGTTGACTCCCAGCGCCAGATTCAGCGCCTGGCTCTGGTCCCAGATCTGCTTGGCCATTTCGTACTCGGGCAGGCGGAAGATGCGCTCGTGGGACCAGGTGTGGTTTTCCACCTCGTAGCCCAGCTTGAACACGCAGGTCTTGAGGGTGTCGGCCATGCCCGACTTGGACAGGTTTTCGCCGATGGGGAAGATGGTCAGCTTGCCGCCGTTTTTATAGGCCGTGGTGCAGATGGTTTGCAGGTTTTCCACCTGGAAGCAGTCGTCCACGGTGATGGCGATCTTGGGCTCGTACACGTCGGCGCGCTTGTAGACCGGCAGATACTCAAAGGTCGCGGGCGCGGTGAGCTCCAGGGTGTCGGGCACGCTCTGCGGGATGGCCGTGGCCTCGGGCAGGGCGGTGGGCTCGGGCTGCGCGGCCTCGATGGGCTCGGCGGGCTCGGCGGTGGGCTCGTCCTCAAACACCGTGCTGTCGGTGACGTAGGTGGTGTTGATGCGCAGGATCTGGTCGCTGTCGTCCTCCTCCAGGGGCGGCGCGGCGATCTCAACCTCCCGGGGCTGGTTCGCGTGATTGATGATGACGGTATGGTTCCGCTTCGGGGACACCACGATCACCACCAGCGCCAGCACCAGCAGCGATACCATCACCGCCGTCAGCCGCATCACGGCATCGTAGCGCTGCCTGCGCTTTTTGCCCTTTTTCCGCTGGGCCTTTGACCGCTGGGCTGTCTGTCTTTCACGCTCCGCGCGAACTTTATCACCCATAAAATATGCCTCCCGTCTTGACGTCGTCACGGTTGGGATGGTATACTCATCCTGACGGCGCACTCAAGCGCGCCTGCCGAACGGCCTCACGCTTGGTGATGCCATCTTTGGACGTCATATTGTGTCATTCAGTTCCCTTGGTGGGCCAATAATGGCAAAAATATGGCCTACCTTATAAATTATAACACAATATATATATTTGTGAATACATTTCGTAAAATTTTACATATAACGGAGATGATTCCCATGCGGCTGGACAAGGCGGCGGCGCTGGCCGGGCTGACCCGCTCCGAGGCAAAGAAGGCCGTCGCGGCGGGGCGGGTATGCGTGGACGGCGCGCCCCTGCGCGACCCCGCGGCCCAGGTCGCGCCCGAGTCCGTCACCGTGGACGGGCGTCCCGTGGCCGCGCCCCAGCCGGTCTACCTGATGGTCAACAAGCCCGCGGGCGTGGTCACCGCCACCGAGGACAGGCATCTGCCCTGCGTGTCCGACCTGCTGCCCGAGGCCCTGCGCCGCCGGGACCCCGGCCCCGTGGGACGGCTGGACCGGGATGTGACGGGCCTGGTGCTGATGACCACCGACGGCCAGCTGGCCCACCGGCTGATCTCCCCCCGGTGGAAGGCCGAAAAGACCTACGAGGCCCATTGCGAGGGGCGGCTGACGCCGCGCGACGCCGAGGCCTTCGCCGCGGGCCTGGTCCTTTCCGACTTCACCACCAAGCCCGCGAAGCTCGAGATCGTCGAAGCCGGTGACGACGCCTCCCTGGCCCGCGTCACCCTCACCGAGGGCAAGTTCCACCAGGTCAAGCGCATGTTCGCCGCCGTCGGCCACCCCCTCACCCAACTCAAGCGCGTCCGCATCGGCTGCGTGACCCTGGACGAGACCCTCGAACCGGGCCAATACCGCATGCTGACGCAGGGGGAGACAGATGGTTTGCTGAAACTGTGCGGATTATTGTAAAGGCATTCGTCTAAGGGGCGGCAAAAGGTCTGCTCTCTTCCCTGACATCGGCATCCGTCGATGCCTCTTGGGCTGCAACCTGCTTTGAGCGGATAGAACCTGCGCCGCCACCCCTGATGCCTCACCATCCAAAGGAGCGACATTCATGACCGAACACTATTACACGCCCGAACCCGCCGCCGCCCATGACGAGCAGGAGGTCACCCTGTCCGCGCTGGGCGTGACCCTCGCCTGCGTCACGGACGCCGGGGTCTTTTCCCGGGACGGCCTGGACAAGGGCACCGAGGCGCTGCTGAACGCCCTTCCCCCGCTGACCGGGCGCGTGCTGGACCTGGGCTGCGGCTGGGGCCCGGTGGGCGCGGTGCTGGGCAAGCGCTGGCCGGAGCTGGACATCGTCATGACCGACGTCAACCGCCGCGCCGTGGAGCTGGCCCGCCGCAACCTGGAGCGCAACGGCGTCAAGGCCGAGGTGGTCCAGGGGGACGGCTATGCCGTCGTGGAGGGCAGCTTCGACGCCATACTCACCAATCCCCCCATCCGCGCGGGCAAGGCGCTGATCTACAGCCTGTTCGACCAGGCCCGCGACCGCCTCAACCCCGGCGGCGCGCTCTACATCGTCATCCGCAAGCAGCAGGGCGCGCCGTCCGCCCTCAGGCACCTCCGCGAAACCTGGCCCGCCGCCGAGGTCATCGACCGCTCGGGCGGGTACTGGGTCATCCGCGCGGACGTACAAGCGTCGCCCTTTTCCGTGTAATGGATCGGGAGGTACATAGATATGGACAGGGATTCCATGGCGTTTGTGGTCTATATGATTCACCGCTGTGCCGACCAATGGGACATCTCCCCGGCGGCAGTATACCGAAAGCTCAAGGCATCCGGCTGCATAGACACCTATTTGGTCCCGCACTATGGCGTGCTGCACACACAGTCCAGCGCATATGTATTGGAGGATATTGAGCAATATCTGAAAAACAGGGGGATCGCGGTATGATCGTCTATCATGGCTCATCCGAGACCGTGCGTCAGCCGGATATCCTCCACTCCTACCGGGCGCTGGATTTCGGCAGAGGCTTCTATGTGACCACGGTCAGGGAGCAGGCGGAGCGATGGGCGCGGCGCAAGGCCGCGCTCTCTGGAAGAAAGGCCCTCGTCAATCGGTATCTCATGGGCGATGACATGACCGGGCTTCGGGTCAGGCAGTTCCCCGACGACCTGTCGGAATGGATAGAATTTGTCTGCGAATGTCGGGATGAAAAGCCGGTTTATCAGGCGTTTGACCTGATTATCGGAAAGGTCGCCAATGACAAGGTCTTTCGCGTGGTGGACATGTACCATTCCGGCATCTGGGATAAGGCGCGGGCCCTCATGGAAATACGCGCCTATCCGAACTACGATCAGCTCGCCTTCATCACCCAGAGGGCGATTGATAAGCTGTTGCGCTTCGACGGAGTTTCGGAGGTGTGAGCCGTGGATGATCGCATTCTGGAGCAGGTTTATCAGGAGAACCTGGAGGAGCGGTTGATCGACTACATCGCCGTCCAGCATGATCTCACGCTGGAGGAGGCGATGGATATATACTACAGCAGCCGCCTTGCGGAAAGGATCCATCGCGGCGAGGAAGGCATACAGTATCTGGACTACAAGGTGCTGGCGCAGATCCTTCACGAGACAGAGCCGGAGCGCTTCCCGGCCGCGCCCCTGCCCTGACAAACCCGCCGTCATGAACGCCTTCCTATGAAAACCACCCCCGCGAGTGATGATCTCGCGGGGGTGTTCGCGTGCGCTCGGTCAGTTGATGGCGTTATACGCCACCTCGGGATAGTTGCTGGTGATGAAATCCACGCCCATATTGGCCCAGCGGCGGCACTCGGAGGCGCTGTCCACGGTCCAGACGTTGATCTTGAGGCCCCGGCTCTGCCATTCGTTCAGCCGCGACTCCGTCAGCAGGTCGTACTTCACCATCAGCGCCGACAGGTTCAGATCGTCGTCGTTGAGGTAGCTGTTCAGCTTCGAGGGAACGCTGCCGGAGAAGATGAAGCCCAGCTTCGCCGAGGCGTCCAGCTTGCGCACCTTTTTGAGCAGGTCCATCTCGAAGGAGATGAAGTAGGTGCGGTCCTCCATGCCGTACTTCTTCACGAGCTGCACGCACTGCGCCGGGTCGGCGGTGTCCTTGAGCTCCAGCTGGAGCAGCATGTCGGTCTCGGAGATCAGCGCCAGCGCCTCGTCCAGAGTGCATAGGTCGGACTTCTTCTCCGCCAGGGACTCGTAGGTGTAGCTCTTGATCTTGTACTTCTTGCCGTTGTCGCCCAGGATCTCAGGGTCGTGGTTGATCACCTGGACCTTGTCCTTGGTGGTGCGGGCGTCCAGCTCGATCATCCGCGCGCCGGTGTACTGGGCGCTCTCGAAGGCCGCCAGCGTGTTCTCGTTGGCGTAGCTCATGCCGCCGCGATGGGCCACGATGATGGTCTCACCGTCGTAGCTGGTCTTGCCCCTGGCCGCGGTCACCTTGACGGTGCAGCTGGCGTGCTTGCCGTTGACGGTGGTGGCAGTGATGACGGCGGTGCCGATGCCCACGGCCTCCACCTCGCCGCTGTCGTCGACGTAAGCCACGTCCTCGTCGCTGCTCTCAAAGGTGATGTCGGACACCGCGCCGCTGTTGAGGGTGGCCTTCAGCGTGTAGGTCTCGCCCGTCATCTCGTCCTCGTCGTACTTGAGGGACAGGGAGGTCTTGTTCAGCTTGACGGACGTGGGCAGCTTGCCCACCACCACCTTGCGGGTGGCCTTCACGCCGTTGGCGGCGGAGGCGGTGATGGTGACGGTGCCGGCCTTGACGCCCTTCACGGTGCCGGTCCCGTCGACGGTGGCCACCTTGTCGCTGCTGCTCTTATAGGTCAGCACCCGGGTGACGTCCTGCCCGGTGCGGCTCAGCGCCACGGCCTCCAGATCCAGGGTGTCGCCCACGTACAGGAAGGCCTCCTCCCTGTCCATGATGATCTCGGCCGGACCCTCCATGACGCTGACCACGCATGCGTCCTGGAGATGGTTGTAGGTCTCGGCGTGGATGACGGCGGTGCCCACGGCCTTGGCGGTGACCTTGCCGGTCCTGGGGTCGATGTCCGCGACCTCCGGCGCGTCGCTGTACAGCGCCACCGCGCCGCCCGCGCCCTTGCTGAGCTGGACCTTGAGGGTGTGGCTCTGCCCCTCCATCAGGCCCACCTCATGGGCGCTGAGGGTCATGGACGTGGGTGCGGCGTACACGGTCAGCGCGCACTTGGCGGACTTCCCGTTGTAGGTCTTGACGGTGATGGTGGTCTTGCCCGCCTTGAGGGTCTCCAGCTCGCCTTCCTCCACAGTGGCCACGGCGGGCTTGCTGCTCTTCCAGGTGTACAGCTCCATGGCGCCGGCCGGCTGCACAGCGGCCTCCAGCGCATAGGTCTGGCCCTCGCCCAGGGACAGCTTGGTGTCGGAGAGGGTGACCTTCGTGGGCGCGGCCAGCACGGTGATCTCGCAGGACTGCGGCTCACCGTCGGCGGGCAGGGCGGTGATGGTCACGGACCCGGCCTTGACGGCCTTCACCTCGCCCGAGGCGCTCACCGTCGCCACCTTCTTATTGGAGGTGTAGAAGCTGACGAAGGCGGCGGGATAGGCGCTGTCCTCGGGGATCAGTTTGAGCTTCTGCTTCACGCCCATACTCTCCTCGCCCGAGATCAGCTCAAAGTCCGCCTCCGGGTTGTAGAACAACTTGCCTTTTTGCAAAATCTTCGTCCCGGCGGGCAGGCTCATGACGGTGGTGGTCTTCTTGCCGCTGACCTTGTTGAACAGCAGCGCGTCGTCCTCCGTCACCGGCTTCACGGTGGTCAGATACTTCTTCAGCTTCGACGCGGTCCCCAGATCGACCTCGCCGATGGCGTTGCCCGCGCACAGCAGCGTGGTCAGCGACTTGTTGGCATTCAGATTCAGCGCCGTCAGTTCGTTGTCCGAGCAGTCCAGCGTCTTGAGAGACTTGTTGCTGCCGATGTTCAGCTCCGTCAGCGCATTCCCGGCGCACAGCAGCGTGTTCAGCTTCGTGAACTTCTCCACGCCTTCCAGGCTGGAAATTCCCAGCCCCGTGACGTCGATGGTCTTGACCTTCGAGGCCTCGCTGCTGGAAATGGTGCCGTCGTCGTTCCTGTCGAACTTCTCAAGCACGTAATCGCGGAAGATATCGTCGGGGAAAATCTCCTCCGTCAGCGCCAGACCCGCCTCGACGGCGACGGCCTCCGCCTCCGATACTTCCTCCGGGACGATGTACGCATCCCCGGTCAGATCCACCGGCCCCAGCTCCACAACGAGACCCTCCTCCGCAAATCCGGAAAAGGCCCCCGCCAAAAGGCAAATCGCCAGCGCGATCCCCAATAGCATATTCCTGATCTTCATATCCATCACCGCATTCCAAATATTATATTCTTATGTCTATAATATTACCACATATTCACATTTTAATCAATACCGCCGCCCTTTTTATTTGTGTCATTTCCATTATATTTGCTGTATTAAGGCATTAGGCAATAGGCATCAGTCAAAATGCCTGGAACGCCATCGACCAAACGCCAGCCCCCTCGGCTCCCCTCTCAGGGGAGCTGTCAGCCAAAGGTTGACTGAGAGGTCGTCCCCCGTGAATGTAAGGCACAGGCAACAGGCAATAGGCATCAGTCAGAGTGCCGGGAACGCCCTTTGACCTAACGCCAGCCCCCTCGGCTCCCCTCCCAGGGGATCTGTCGGCCAAAGGCTGACTGAGAGGTCGTCCCCCGTGAATGTAAAGCAACAGGCAACAGGCAATAGGCATCAGTCAGAGTGCCGGGAACGCCCTTTGACCTAACACCAGCCCCCTCGGCTCCCCTCCCAGGGGAGCTGTCAGCCAAA
>CADCAS010000073.1 GCA_902799465.1 uncultured Eubacteriales bacterium | reverse complement strand
GGCTCCCGTTTGCCAGGCTGAATGCAGCCCCCATCTTTGCCAGTTTAAATGCAGCCCCTCTTATCCTTCCCTCTGCGTTTACTTTGGCAATTGAGGCCCACAATAAAAATCTGAAAACTTCCTCCAAAGCCTCCTTTTTGCTTGCATAATCAATAAAAAAAAGGTATACTGGTAAAAGGAACACTTTAAGTATGCCCCTGATTCCTTTTTCGCGAAAAGGAGGTTTTATAATGGATTTGAAATTCAACACCGATCTGGGCCTGGTCACGGTGACTGACGACGTGATCGTGCGCGTTGCGGGCTACGCCGCGCTGGACTGCTACGGCATAGTGGGCATGGCCTCCAAGAGGTCCACCGACGGCATCGTGCAGATGATGGGCCGTGAGAACCTGGGGCGCGGCGTGAAGGTGCGGGCCTCCGGGGAAAAGGTGGATATTGATCTGTTCATCATCGTGGAATACGGCATTTCGATCAGCGCGGTGGCCGCCGCGATCATCGAGACCGTGAAGTACAAGGTGGAGCATCTCACCGGCATCGCGGTGGGGCGCGTGAATGTCTGCGTAGAGGACATTCGCGTGTGACAGCACATCCTGTCGCTCCCCGCTGCGCTGAGCGTCAGGTCACATGGAGGTTATCATGGCTATAGCGAGAATTGACGGCATGATGCTGAAGGAGATGTTCTCCTCCGGCGCGTCTCTCCTGGTGAGCAACCGGGAGCAGGTGGATGCCCTGAACGTTTTCCCCGTGCCGGATGGCGACACCGGCACCAACATGTCCCAAACCATCACGTCCGCCATCAAGGAGATCAGCTCCAAGCCCTATACCAGCGCGGCGGACGTGGCCAACGCCGCCGCCCGCGGCGCCCTGCGCGGGGCGCGGGGCAATTCCGGCGTCATATTGAGCCAGATCCTGCGTGGCTTCTCCAAGGCCGCGGCGGGTCATGAGGACATCGACTGCGAGCTGTTTGCCCAGATGCTGCGCCAGGGCGCGAATACCGCGTACAAGGCCGTCATGAAGCCCAAGGAGGGCACCATACTGACGGTCATCCGGGTCATCGCCGAGGAGGCAGAGGAGGCCCGGGACAAGCGGGACGACATCGCGGAGCTGTTCAGGCTGGTGCTGAGCGTGGGCGACGCCATACTGAAGCGCACCCCCGAGATGCTGCCGGTTCTGAAGCAGGCGGGCGTGGTGGACTCCGGCGGCATGGGCTTGATGGTGGTGCTGCGGGGCATGTACGCGGCGCTGACCGGCGAGCCGGTGGACGCCATCGTCACCGAGCCCACCCCGGACAAGCCCGGCATGCCCGGCGAGTTCGTGGACGATCACGAGAACCTGGACGGCAGCTTCGGCTACTGCACCGAGTTCGTGGTCTCCCGGCCCCGCAAGGACATGAAGGACGCCGACGTGGTGCGCCTGCGCAAGCGCATGGAGCGCATCGGCGACCGGGTGCAGGTCTCGGCGGACATGAACGTGGTGAAGGTCCATCTGCACACCAATCAGCCGGGTCAGGCGCTGCAATACGCGCTGGAGCTGGGCGAGATCGACCAGGTGAAGGTGGAGAATCTGCTGGAGCTCATCCGGGCCCGGGAGGCCGACGCCGCCGCGGAAGCCGCCGCCAAGGCCGCCGAGCAGAAGGAATACGGCATCGTGGCCGTGGCGCTGGGCGAGGGTCTGGTGGACATCTTCAAGAACCTGAACGTGGACCAGGTGGTGGACGGCGGCCAGACCATGAACCCCTCCATCCAGGATCTGGCCCAGGCGTGCGACGCCACCAACGCCCGCAACGTCATCATACTGCCCAACAACACCAACATCATCCTTGCCGCCCAGCAGGCCGTGGAGCTGACGGAGCGCAACGTGATCGTGCTGCCCACCAAGTCGGTGCCCATGGGCATCTCCGCGGCGCTGGCCTTCGACCCGTCCCTCTCCCCCGAGGAGAACGCGGCCGCCATGAAGGATGCCGCCGAGCAGGTCCACACCGCCTCCATCACCTATGCCGTCCGCGATACCAACTACGACGGCCAGGAGATCCACGAGGGCGACATCATGGCCATGCTGGACAACAAGCTGAACGTGCTGGGCCACGACGTGGCGCAGGTGGCCGTGGACGTGGCCGCCAACATGGTCGGCGAGGATTCCAGCCTCATCACCGTCTACTACGGCCAGGACATCCGTAAAGAGGACGCCCAGGCCCTCTGCGACCGCCTCGCCGAAATCTACCCCGACTGCGACGTGGAGCTCCAGCACGGCGGCCAACCCCTGTATTATTACCTGATCGCCGTGGAATAAACCGCACGCGCCCCTTCGCAGAATGCGAGGGGGCGCGCTTTAATTTTGAATGGAGAACGGTGGCGCTAATCCCGCGGATTTGATGAATTGGGAATTAGGAATTAGGAATTAGGAATGAATAGTGGCTGCCGCGCACTCTGTAGAGGCGGTCAATCTATTCAATTCCTAATTCCTAATTTCTAATTCCTGATACCTAATTCTCTTACGACCTCCACGACCTCGCGTACCGCGTGGTCGGCCTCGGGGAGGGGCATCAGGGGGTAGTCGTGGTTGAGGCCGCGGCCCACGGTGAGGCGGGTCTCGACCCCGGCGCGGGTCAGGCTTTCGCCCAGCCTGACGATGTCGGGGTAGAGCAGCTCGCGGGTGCCGCAGTAGATGTCGGTGGGCGGGAGGCCCGCCATCTCGCCGTACAGGGGGCTGACCTGCCAGTGGTGGGTGTCGCCGTCCCCGGCCCAATAGCGTCCGTGGACCCGCACCAGCTCCAGGCACAGTATCGGGTCGACCTCCGCATATGCGGGGATGTCGGGATTGTCCATGGACAGGTCCACCCAGGGGGAGAACAGCACCAGCCGGTCCGGCAGGCGTGTGCCCGCCTTGACCAGCGCCTCCGCCAGCCCCAGCGCCAGCCCGCCGCCCGCGGAGTCGCCCATCAATATCACCGGGCCGTCGGGCAGGGTCTCCCACAGCGAAAGCAGATCGTCGTAGGCCCGGCGGTAGTCCGCCCAGGGGGCCAGGTGATAGGCGGGCGCCACCACCCGCGCTCCGGTCTCCGACGCCAGCCGGTCCATGAAGCGCCACTGGTAGGCGTTGAAGGGGTTGATGAAGGCCCCGCCGTGGAGGTACACCACCGTGGGTCCCGCCGCGTCCGGGTTCAGGGTGAACAGCTGCATGCCGCCATGCCCGGTCTCCGCGACGGGCGCGCGCAGCCTGAGGCTCTCCGGCAGTTCATACGGCTTCTCACCCGCCGCGCGCTTTTTCTCCAGTCGGGCGATCTCCTCCTCCGCCGTCCGGGTGGAGGCATATCGCCGCCGGAGCACCCACTCATACGCCGTCGCCCGCAGGGAGCGCCCATACACCACCCGGGACGCCGCCGCCGCGGCCAGAACCAGAAGCGCCCCCGCAAGGAGCAGCGCCAGGATAATCCGGATGATTCTTCGTTTCATGCTGATGATTTGAGGGCTGTTGGCTGGAAGAATTGGGAATGGGGAATGGGGAATGGGGAATGGGGAATTGGGAATTGGGAATTGGGAATGGTGGTGCAAATCCCTGCGGGATTTGTTTTGATTCAACCGAGTATCAGCGGAATTGCGATGATCCGCATTTTATACTCAAAAGAAATCCGTCAGGATTTCCACCTTCATTCCCCATTCCCCATTCCCCATTCTCTTTTCCCTATTCCCCATTATACCACATCCCCGCCCAAAACGCCATCATTCATTGATGATGATGTCCTCGAAGGCGGGCTTCTGCATCCAGACGGACACGCTTCTGCCCTGGGTGCGGAAGGCGGCAATGCCGTTTTCGTCGAGGGTGACGGGCTCGGGGCAGCCGCCCAGGGCGTCGAAGAAGGTCTCCCCGGCGTGGCGCTCGCCCAGGGAGAGGGTGAGTTTGCCGGGCTCGCCGTCGCTCATGACCACGGCCAGCCCGGAGTGCTCGTGCTCCAGGTCGCCCGCGCGGGTCCAGCCCACCAGGTGGTCGTCCTCGAAGCAGTCGGACTGCTCGCCGTAGGCGTACCAGCGGCGGATCTTGATGAGCTTGCCCAGGTTCGGGGTCTGCGGCAGGCTCCGGACGGGATTGCCGTAGTAATCCGAATAGAACACGCAGGGCACCCCGTCCTGCCGGAGCAGGATCAGCGCATAGGCCAGCGGCTTGAACCAGTTCTCCACGAAGGATTGCAGGCTCTGGCCGTACTGTGTGTCGTGGTTGTCCACGAAGGTGACGGCGTTTTGGGGCCGCGCCTGCAAGAGCGAACCGTCGAAGATGTGCTTCAGGTCGCGCCGCCCCTGGGAGGCGTCGAAGAAGTTGTAGTGCAGCGCCACGTCGAACAGCGACATGCCGTCGTCCACGCGGTCCAGGTATTTCAGCAGCCGGTCCAGCTCCCCGGACCAGTATTCGCCCACCGCGGGCATGGCCAGTCCGGTCTGCTGGCGGATGTAGGGCAGCAGCTTCTTGTAGAAGGGAAAGGAGATGTGCTTCACCGCGTCCAGCCGCAGCCCGTCCACGTGGGTCAGCTCGATGTACCATTCCAGCCACTTCTGGATCTCGCGCACCACCACGGGGTTGTCCATGTCCACGTTCATGCCCATCAGGTAGTCGAAGTTGCCATGCTCCGGGTCCACCTCGGGGTCCCAGCGCTTGCCGGTGAAGCGGAACACCCGGTCCATGGAGCGGCTGTACTCGTCCCAGTCCGTGCCGGTGAAGTGGGTGTGGTTCCAGCGGAATTTGCTGTACTGGCCGTCGCGGCCCGGGAAGTCGAAGCGCGACCAGACCTTCACCCGGCGGGTGCCGTCGATGGTCACGTTGCGGTCCTCCTGGGAGTCGCTGACGGCGAACACGTCCTCGGTGGCGTCGCCGCCCATGCGGTGGTTCAGCACGATGTCCGCAAACACACGAATGTCCGCCTTGTGAAAGGCCTGTATGGCGGCCAGGTACTCGTCCTTGGTGCCGTACTTGGTGCGCACCGTGCCCTTCTGGTCGAACTCGCCCAGGTCGTACATGTCGTACACCCCGTAGCCCACGTCCGCCTGGCTCGCGCCCTTGTAGGCCGGGGGCAGCCACACCTGGGTCACCCCCAGGTCCCGCAGGTTCGCCGCCTTCGCCGCGCACCGCCGCCACCACAGCCCGTCGTTGGGCAGATACCACTCGAAATACTGCATCATCGTCTCGTTCTTACACATCTATATCATCTCCTTTGTGAGGAGGCAAAAGCCCTGATTAATAATAAGCCGGGAGTGGAGCGCCAAATGGCGGATTGTCGCGCTTCAATCAAATAGCGTCAGCCGCCATTTCACTTTCCACTTCTCTGCAATCTCCCGCGTCTCAAGGGAGATCGCTTGTCATTTAAGTTTGAACCGAGGGTAAAGCGTTCGCTTCACTCTCGGTCATGTATCATTGTATCTGTTTTACGGCGCAAGGCAAGTTACTTTCTCGCGCCCGGGGCGGGGCTGTATTGATTTTTGCCGTCCAATATTGAGAATGTTGGGCTTTATTTTGGCGATGGAACAACATTGTGCTGTTGGCACAATTAGTTTATGCCTATGTCCTCCAGCCGGTCCGCGAAGCGCTCGCGGGCCAGATCGACGACGGCGCGGGCGTCGTCGGTGTCGGGATTTTTGAGCAGTTCGTGGGCGGCGTCGTGGGTCAGCTTCAACAGCTCGGTGTCCCCGGCCAGGGCCCCGATGCCGGCGGTGAGGGCGCCGGACTGGCGGGTGCCGAACAGCTCGCCGGGGCCGCGCAGCTCCATGTCCTTCTCGGCCACCTTGAAGCCGTCGCTGGTGGCGCACATGAATTTGAGCCGCGCGTTGGGCTCGGCCATCAGGAAGCACCAGGATTCGTGCGCGCCGCGGCCCACACGGCCCCGCAGCTGGTGCAGCTGGGCCAGGCCGAAGCGCTCGGCGTTTTCGATGACCATGACGGTGGCGTTGGGCACGTTGACGCCCACCTCGATGACCGTGGTGGACACCAGCACGTCGGCCTCTCCGGTGCGGAAGCGCTCCAGCGCCGCGTCCTTGTCCGCGGGCTTCATCCGGCCGTGGACCAGCTCGATGTTCAGGTCCTTGAGCTTTTTGGTGCGCAGCTCCTCGTAGAGCAGCTCGGCGGGCTGGGCCTCGATGGCCTCGGATTCCTCCACCAGCGGGCACACGAAGTACACCTGCCGACCCTTCCGGACCTCCTCCCGCAGAAAGCCGTACAGGCCCTCGCGCTTGCTCTCGGGCACGATGCGGGTCTGGACGGGCGTGCGGCCCGGGGGCAGCTCGTCCACGATGGAGATGTCCAGGTCGCCGTAGAGGATCAGCGAAAGCGTCCGCGGGATGGGCGTGGCGGACATGACCAGCACGTTGGGCGCGTCCCCCTTTTCCGACAGCAGGGTCCGCTGGCGCACGCCGAAGCGGTGCTGCTCGTCGGTGACCACCAGGCCCAGCCGCCTGTACGCCACGCCCTCGGTGATCAGCGCGTGGGTGCCGATGGCCACATCCCACTCCCCGCTGGCGATGGCCTCGTGGGCCAGCCGGTGCTGCTTCTGGGTCAGGCTCCCCACCAGCAGGCCGCAGCGGAGGCCCAGCGGCTCCAGCAGCTGCTTCGCGCCCTCGTAGTGCTGCCTTGCCAGCACCTCGGTGGGGGCCATCAGCGCCGACTGCCAGCCGCCCGCGTGGGCCAGCGCGATGGCGGCGAAGGCGATGGCAGTCTTGCCGCTGCCCACGTCTCCCTGCACCAGCCGCGCCATGGCGCGGGAGCTGCGCATGTCCGCCGCCACCTCGTCCAGTACACGCCGCTGGGCATGGGTGGGGGAAAAGGGCAGGGCGCTCCAGAAGCGCTCCACGGCGTCGTCGGGGAAGTCGACGGCCACGCCCTCCCGGCTGGTGTGCCGGAAGAGCGACAGCGCCACCTGGTACAGCAGCAGCTCCTCGAAGGCGATGCGCCGCCGCGCCGCCAGCAGCGCCTCCCGGCTGTCCGGGAAGTGGGCGCAGCGCATGGCAAAGTTGCGCTCGCACAGTCCGTACTCCCGGCGCAGCGCCTCCGGCAGCTCGTCCGGCCATTGGCCCTCGCAGATGTGCAGCGCCGCCTCCACCGACTGCCGCAGCGCCTTGGCCGGGATGCCGGGGATGCTCCGGTACACCGGCGCCAGCCCCCCGCCGGACTCCAGCGTGGGCGACATCAGCGTCACGCAGCCCGTGCGCAGCTCCGCCTTGCCGTATAAAAGCAGCTCCCGGCCCGGCGTCATCTGGGTTTTGAGCCACGGCTGGTTGAACCATATGACCGGCAGCGTCTCGGTGCCGTCGGTGACGTAGACCTTGACGATGGTCAGCTTCCGGGCGTAGCGCAGCGTCGCCTCGCCGGCCACCTTGACCCGCACCGCCGCCGTGTCCCCCGGCTTCAGGTCGCACAGCGCCGTCACGTCGTCCAGGTCCCGGTATTCCTTCGGCAGGAACATCACCAGCTCCCGCACCGAGCGTATGCCCGCCGCCTCAAATGCCTTTACCCGCGCCGGGCCGATGCCCTTGATCTGTGTCAGTGGATAGTCCATGTGTTTCGCTCTTTTCTTAAGGGAGTAGGGAGCAGGCAGCAGGGAGCAGGGGAGAACGGCGGAGCGGCGGCGTTCTACAGCGATCGTAACTGTTCAGTCCTGTGACAAACAGAGATTTGGCAGGCTGCGGGGGACGACCTCTCAGTCAGCCTAACGGCTGACAGCTCCCCTGGAAGGGGA
>CADCAS010000072.1 GCA_902799465.1 uncultured Eubacteriales bacterium | reverse complement strand
GCCCTCGATGTTGGCGTAGTCCGGGCGGATGTCCATCAGCTCGGAGATGTTCTTGCGGCTCTTGCCCACGGCGTAGCTCTGGAACAGCTCGCCCACCTGGTAGAGCAGCATGACCGCCACGCCCTCGCCGTACTCGCCTAAAGCGATGGCGCCCACCGTGGCCACCGTCATCAGGAAGCACTCGTCAAACACCTTGCGGTTCTTGATGCCCAGCGCCGCCTTGCGCAGGATGTCGTGGCCCACCGTGAGATAAGGTATCAGAAACAGCACGATCAGCGCCCACTGGGGGATGTTCACGTGCACGATGTCCTCAGAGATCAGATAGAGCGGAACGAAAAACACCGCGGCAATGATGATGCGAAGCAGCAGATTCTTCTGTTTCTTGTTCACATCCTCACACCCTTTCTTGATGTAATGTGGAATTGGAAATGGGGAATGGGGAATGAAGCAAGCGTCAGCCGGTAACTCAATTCCCATTCCCCATTATAAGCGTGCTCTCCGGATTACAGGAAGATCTCGCAGTCGTCCTCGACCTTCTTGCAGTTGTCGCGCACGTTCTTCATGACGGTATCCACGTCCGCGCCCTCGTCGAACTCAACCTTCATCTTGAGGGTCATGAAGCTCACGGTGCAGTCCTTGACGCCGGGGGTCTTCTTCGCGGCGTCCTCCATCAGGTTCGCGCAGTTCGCGCAGTCCACGTCGATCTTGTAGGTCTTCTTCATTTTCTTTTCCTCCTGTTGTTGTAGTTTTCACATCGCCGCCCTGCGCGCCTGCACGGCCCGGTAGGAGCAGGCCTCAGCCAAGGCGCAGAGGGCGTTTAAGTCAGCGTCGGGATTGTAGATGCGGATGACATGGGCCAGGTCGTCGAAGTTGTAGGCGTTCATGGCCGCGGAGGTGGACAGGGCGTACTTATCGTTGTAGTCCTCGGCGTTTTCGGAGGTCCAGAAGCCCTGGATGACCTGGACGGCCTTGCCGTTTTCCCGGAAATCCTCCGCGTAGCCGGTGACCGCGTTGAGCATCAGCGCGAACGCCGGGCCGACGATGGAATTGTACTTGCCCACCACGACCTTCAGCACGCCCTCGGTGACCAGCTGGAGGTTCCGGGTGTTGTAGCTGTCGATCACGCCCAGGGGGGTCTTGCCGATGAAGTCCACCGCGTCCAGCGGCGGCAGCACCGACAGCACGGCGTCGTATTCCCCGGCCTCGAAGGCCGCCTTCGCGGCGTTGAAGGCATCCTCCATGCGCAGGTAGCCCGGGCACACGGTGATGGAGACGCGATCCGTCTCCACGGTCAGCGGCTCGGCGGTGCGGGCGATCGCGTCGCGCGTCAGCGGGAAGCTGGCCCCGTAGGCGCTGGCGAGGGTGTCCAGCACGCCCAGCGTGCGCTGGTAGTGCATCTCATTGCCCAGCGCGGCGCCGCCGCTCAGGACAAAGAACCGCGTGCCCGCCTTTTCGCGGATGAAGTACCGGGCGATGTCCGCGCCGGCCTGGAATTCAAAGGGCTGGCCGGGACCGAACGCGCCCAGGAAGTACGGATTGTCCTGCACGGCCTCAAAGTCTTCGGCGGCCACGGTGCCGCTGGCCAGCAGGTAGTAGGCCCCGTTCTCCGCGCACAGTTCGACCTCCCTTGGAAGGTCGTAGCTGGTGAAGGACAGAAAGCCCTCCACGCCGCTGTCGCAGGCGGCCTGTATGAATTGGAGCTCCTGCTCCTCGGAGTTGATGGAATAGGAGTAGACGAACTCCACCATCTCGAAGTTCTGCTCGATGTAGCCCTTCAGATACTCCTTGAAGCCCAGCACCTCCTCGTCGGCGGTGTTGTAGACGATGACGCCGATCCTGTGCAGTTCACCCTCTGCGCAGGCCGGGGTCATGGCGCACAGCGCCAGCGCCAGTATCAATGCCAACAGTTTCCTCACGCCTCCGCCCCCTTTCCGTAGAGATGGCAGGCCACCTCGTGGCCGGGTCCGATCTCCGTCAGCACCGGCTTTTCATGCCGGCAGCGGTCCTTGCAGTGCTCGCAGCGGTCCTGGAAGGGGCAGCCGGCCGGCACGTCCAGCGGCGACGGCGGCTCGCCCTTGATGGGCTCGATCTTCTTTGAGAAGTCCATCTTCGTGTCGAACACCGCGTTCAGCAGCGCCTTGGAATAGGGATGGCAGCACACCTGGGAGAGCTGGTCCCCCGGCATGACCTCCACGATGTTGCCCAGGTACATGACGGCGATCTGGTGGGAAAAGGACTGTATGAACCCCAGGTTGTGGCAGATGAAGCCGATGGTGATGTTCTTCTCCCGCTGGAGCTTCGTGATCAGCTGTATGATGGTCTCCTGTACCGACACGTCCAGCGCGCTGGTGGCCTCGTCCATCACGATGATCTCCGGCTCCAGCGCCAGCGCCCGGGCGATGGCCACCCTCTGCCGCTGGCCGCCGGACATGTTGTGGGGATAGCGGTCCGCGAAGTCCCCGGGCAGATCCACCATTTGCAAAAGCTCGCGGGCCTTCCTGTCCTTCTCGGAGCGCCTGATCCTGTGGTAGTTCAGAAGCGGCTCGCACACGATGTCCCGGATCTTCATCTTGGGATTGAAGGACGTGGACGGGTCCTGGAACACCATCTGGATGTGCTGGCGCATCTCATGAAGCGCTTTGCCCTTCAGCTTGGTGATGTCCTGTCCATGATAGATGATCTCGCCCTCGGTGGGCTTGTCCAGCCACACCAGAAAGCGCATGAACGTGCTCTTGCCGCAGCCGGATTCGCCGACCAGGCCGAGGGTCTTGCCCCTGTACAGCTTGAGGTTCACATCGTTGCAGGCGATGAGCTCCTTACCGCTGCTGGTGGGGAACCGCCGGGTGACGTGCCTTGCTTCCAGCAAAACCTCGCTGTCTTCAAACATAGCGCTTCCCTCCCAGCGACGGCACGGCTGCGATCAGCCTGCGCGTATATTCGTTTTCCGAATGATTGAGGATGTGGTCCCGATTGCCCTGATCCTCGATCCTTCCGTCCTTCATCACCACGACGCGGTCCGCCATGTAGGAGGCCACGCCGATGTCGTGGGTCACGATGATGATGCTCGTGCCGTATTCGTCCCTGAGCTCCATCATCTGCCGCACGATCTGGGCCTGGGTGGTGACGTCCAGCGCCGAGGTAGGCTCGTCCGCCAGCAGCAGCTTGGGCTGATAGGTCATGCCCATGGCGATGCCCACGCGCTGGCGCATGCCGCCGGAGAGCTGGAAGGGGTAGCTGCGCATGATGCGGTCGGGGTCGGGAAGGCGCATGCGCGAGAGCATCTCCGCGCCCTTCTTCCAGGCGTCCTGCTTCGATATGCCCTCGTGGGTGCGGATGTACTCCACGAAGCTGCCGCCGATGAGCCGGGTCTGGTTCATCATAGCCCCGGAATCCTGAAAGATCATGGAGATGTCGTGGCCGCGCAGGGCCCGCCACTCCCGCTTGCTCAGCTTGAGCAGGCTCTTGCCGTCATAGACGATATCGCCCCTGGTCACCTCGCCGCCGCCGGGCAAAAGCCCCAGCACGGCGCGGATGACGGTGGTCTTGCCGCTGCCGGATTCGCCCACGACGGAGCAGATCTGCCCCTGCTCCAGTTCGATGGAGCAGTCCTTTACCGTCAGGTGCCTGCCGTAGGACACATCGATGTTTTGGATATCAAGCAATGCCATGCGCCCTACCTCCCCTCATTGGACCGGGGGTCCAGGATGTCCCGCAGGCCGTCGCCCAGCATGTTGAACACCACCACGGTGACGAAGATGGCGAGGCCCGGATAGACCATCAGCCAGGGCGCGGACTGCATGAAGTTCCGCCCCTCGTTGAGCATGGAGCCCCATTCCGGCGTCGGGGGCTGAGCGCCGAAGCCCAGGAACGAAAGCGCCGCCAGCTCCATCATCATGCCGCCGATGTCGGTGGCCGCGGTGATGACCAGGGTGGTGATGGTGTTGGGGAACATGTACTTCCACAGCATGTAGACGGTCTTGGAGCCGGTGACGGTGGCCGCCGCCACGAAGTCCGTG
Organism: uncultured Eubacteriales bacterium; assembly: GCA_902799465.1. Taxonomy (GTDB): domain Bacteria; phylum Bacillota; class Clostridia; order Christensenellales; family Aristaeellaceae; genus UBA2862. The sequence continues at coordinate 22,448 of CADCAS010000072.1, read as the reverse complement.
TGCCGGATCTTCATGACCAGGCTTCGGGCCAGGCGCGCGTACTTGGGCCAGCTCACCACCGCGATGGCGATGATGGCGTTCTGCGTGCTCGCCCCCAGTATGCCCGCCACGGCGATGGCCAGCACCAGGCCCGGGAATGCGATCATCATGTCCGCCAGGCGCATGATCACGGCATCCACCCAGCCGCCGAAGTAGCCCGCCAGCACGCCCAGCAGCGAGCCGATGACGAAGATCACGGCCACCAGGATAAACGTGGAGGACAGGGAGGTGCGCGCCCCGTAGAGCACGCGGGTAAATATGTCGCGGCCCATCTTGTCCGTGCCGAAGGGATGCTCGGCGCTGGGGGCCTTGATGGCCTCCTTGAGGCTGCCCTTGACGGGGTTGACGCCGTGCGTCAGCTGCGGCGCGAATATCGCCGCCAGCACAATCAGCACCGCCAGCACGGCGAATACGCAAAAGACGGGATACTTGCGAACAAAGCTCTTCTTTTCCATATTCGTCACCGCCTCAGCCGCATGCGCGGGTCAACGTAGTTGTAGGAGATGTCCACCAGCAGATTGATGAGCATGTAGATGATCGCCACCCAGAGCACGTAGCCCTGGATCAGGTAGTAGTCATACGAAGTGATGGCGGACACCGCCAGATTGCCCATGCCGGGATAGGAGAAGATGACCTCCACAACGCTGGTGCCGCCCAGCAGCGAGCCCACGGAGAGGCCCAGCATGGTGATCAGCGGCAGCAGGGAATTGGGGAAGACATTGCCCCACAGGATCTTCCACTCCTGAACGCCCCGCGCGCGGGCGCCGACGACGTAGTCCGAATGCAGCTCCTCCAGCACCGCCGTGCGCACCTGACGGGTGTATTTGGCGGACATGGCCACCGCCAGCGTCACCGCGGGCAGGATCATATCCTTGAACGAGCCGCCGGAGGACACCACCGGCAGCAGGCGCATCTGCACGCAGAACACCAGTATCAGCATCAGGCCCACCCAGAAATTGGGGATGGACACGCCGAAGAAGGTGATGGCGCGGACGATGTAGTCGATGGGCTTGTCGTGGTACACCGCCGACAGCACCCCCAGCGGCACCGAGACGATCACCATCAGGATCATGCTCATCAGCGCCAGCTTGAGCGTCGGCCAGAGCCGCGACAGCAGCAGCGTCACCACCGGCTTTCCCAGCGCGAACGAGGTGCCGAAATCGCCCTTCAGACAGTTGCCGAGCCACCGGAAATACTGGGTCAGGAAGGGGTCGTTCAGGCCCATTTCCTCGCGCTGCTGGGCGACCTGCGCCTCGTCCGGCATCAGGCCTTGGGCCAGGTACATGTTGCGCACCGGGTCGCCGGGGGAGATGTAGGTCAGCAAAAATGTGATGATGCTGATGCCGATCAGCACAACCAGCATCTGCAGAAGCCTCGACATCAATTGCTTTTTATTCAAGGCTTACACCTCTCTATCATGAACAGTACACGGAACGTACATCACCCGGATGGGCGATGTACGTTCCATCAAACAACGCTGTGTTACACTGCGGGCACGATTTCCGTGGTGATCCAGTAGTAGTCGGCGGTGTGGATGTGGGCATAGCCGACCTTCTTGGAGAAGGTCATGGAGCTGTTGTAATAGCCGTCCACGATCACGACCGCGTCGTTGATCAGGATCTGCTGCATGTCCTTCAGAAGCTCCGCGCGCTTGGCGGTATCGGCGGTCTGGAGGAACTCCTCATACAGGGCGTCGTACTCGTCGTTCTGATAGCCGCAGAAGTTGGAGCCGGACTTGCCGTACCAGTTGGCCATGTACTCGGTGGGATCGCCGTTGCCCACGGTGGTCCAGTTGTTGTTGTCCAGGTCGTAGTTGAAGCTCACCAGGTCGTTCCAGCAGTCGTCGGAGGAGCCGTACTGGCTCTGCACGCCGATGCCGATCTCGGCCAGGTACATGGTGTGGGCGTCGGAGAAGTCGTTGAGCAGGCGGTTCTCATAGGAGGAATAGCGCAGCACGATGGGCTGGCCGTCCAGCTCGCGGATGCCGTCGCCGTCGCTGTCGACGATGCCGGCCTCGTCCAGCAGGGCCATGGCCGCGTCGGGATCGTAGGCATAGGGGTTCTCAAGCTGGTCGTAGCCGTAGGCCAGGGTGCTGGGCAGCACGGAGAAGCCCGCGGTGTACAGGCCGCCGATGGTGTTGGACTCGCAGATGGTGTCGTAGTCGATGCCCATCAGGATGGCCTTGCGCAGGGTGTCGTTGCCGAGGATGCCCTTCATGTTCATCCAGCTGAAGCCGCAGCGCACGCCGGAGGCGATGTCCACGGTGTAGTTCTCGTCCTCCTGGAGGCGCTGGAGGTCGGCGACGTTGGTGATGTTCTCCACCAGGTCCACCTGGCCCGCCATCAGCGCGTTGGCCTTGGCGCTGGCGTCGCCCATGAAGATGATCTCCACCTTGTCGTAGGGCACCTCGCCGTCCCAGTAGTTGGGGTTCTTCACCATGGTGAAGCCCACCAGGTCGGCGTGGGACTCGACCATGTAGGGGCCGGTGCCGATGGTGCCGGCGTCAAAGTCGGTGGTGTCGGCCACATTGATGATCTCCATGGTGGGATAGGCCAGGTTGCCGGGCAGGTTGTAGTCCGCCTGGGGCAGGGTGATGGTCAGGGTGTTGGCCGCGTCGTCCGCAACCACCTCGGCCTCGAAGGCCAGGAACTTCTGGGGGTTGGCGGAGCCGTTGGGGCCCTCGGCGCGCACCCAGTCCAGGGACTCCTTGACCTTGGTGGCGGTCATGTCCGCGCCGTTGGAGAACTTGATGCCGTCGCGCAGCTTGATGGTCCAGACGGTGGAATCCTCGTTGGCTTCATAGCTCTCGGCCAGCCAGGGCTCGATCTCCATGTTGTCGTTGAACTTGAACAGGGCCTCGCCCACGCCAAAGCGCATGCAGTTCCAGCCCGTGTTGGTCTGGGCGGCGGGGTTGATCAGGCCGTCGGAATACATCTGGCAGCCGAAGGTCAGCACCTTCTCGTCCGCGGCAAAGGCCGGAACGGCCAGCGCCGCCATGGCCAGCATCGCGGCCAGCAGCAGGGAAATGATCCTCTTCATTTGTGTTTGCTCCTCTCGTTTGTTGATTTATCGTATGGTCCTTCTGGACCATATTCACGCCTTGACCTCGGAATCCGACCACGCGACGGCCACATGGAACTCGCCCACGGGCGTCGACAGCGCGGTATTGACGTAGAGCACGTGGCCGTCCTTCTCCGCGCGGACCTCCCGGAGGGGTTCGCCATAGAAGTCGTAGACGGTGCCCAGCAGCGCTCCGGCCTTCACCGGGGTATTGGCCCTGACGGCGGGGATCCACAGGCCGTCCACGTTGCTCTCCAGATAGACCGCCTCGCGGAACACCCGGCGTTCGAGGGCCGCGTCGTACAGCCCCGCGGGCGCCTTAATGATGCCCAGATGGTCCATCAGCAGCAGGATGTCGCGACGGTCGGCCTCCACCCATTCGCGCTCGCAGAAGTAGCCGTCGCCCCGCTCGATCAGCAGCCCCGGGATGTCCATGTCGTGGGCGGCGTAGCTGTACTGGCCCTTCGTGGCCTGGGACTCCACCAAAAAGCCCACGTTCAGCGACAGCGCCGCGTCCAGCGCCGCCTGACGCACCTTCGGATGGGTGGGGAAGAACACCAGCGGCGTCATGCGCTCGCCACGGCTGCCGCCGTGCAGATCCAGCATGAAGTCCACCTGCGGGAAGATCTCCCGGACGAAGAAATCCGCCAGCCGCGCGCCCACCGTGCCCTCGGGGTCGCCGGGATACTGGCCGTTCAGGTTGAAGTTGTCCTCGGGCAGCGTCCGGGGATGCAGGGTCCAGAAGCCGCTGATGTTCACACAGGGCAGCAGGATCGCCCGCCCGGACATGGCTTTGGGGTCCAGCTCCCGGCTCACCCGGATCACCGCCGGGGTGCCGTTGAACTCTCCCGCGTGCATGCCCGCCGTGACCAGCAGGGTCTTGCCGGGACGCGCGCCGTTGACGACGATGGCGGGCAGCTCATAGTCGCCGCTCGTCCGCACGCCGGGATAGACCTCGCCCCGGTTCTCAAGTCCGCCCATGGGGACGCGCAGGGTCATGCGCCGCGCCTCGCCGGGGGCGATGGTCTCTCCGAAAATATGCCAGTTATTCATGAAAAAACCTCACAAAAAAACGGTCTGCTTCCGCGACATGCGGCAGCAAACCGTTTTTAATGCAGCCAAAACAAACACACCTGCCTCCAGAGATCCGTGGAGCAATGTGCCAAAGCACAGGCAAGTCTTCTGGCTCATGGGTCATCGCGTCGGCCGTCTTCCCAGGGGGTTGCCCCAGTGACATCGTGGCTTCCGCTCGCCAAATACAGCGGCGGTCCCGTGCGGGATTCTCACCCGCTTCCTTATTCAGCCTTTCCCGTGGGAAAGGACACCTGTACCTTCTATTCAACTTTTATAGTATCTGTTCAGTCCTGACTCGATAAACAGGGATTTGACGGGGAGAATTAGGAATTAGGAATCAGGAATTAGGAATGAATAGCAGCTGCCGCGCGTTGTAGGGGCGGCCACAATGGTCGCCCGCCATATACCGAAACAATACGTACTGCCTGGCGGGCTGCCTGGCGGGTGGCGCATCGCCGCCCCTACGCAGCCAAGCCATTTATAATTCCTAATTCCTCATTCCTAATTCCTCATTTTTCATTCGACAAATCCCTATTTGCCGCAGGACTGAACAGTTACCTTTTATAATTAGTTTATCAAAACTGATGATATGCGTCAAGTATGCAAGCGTTAATTCTGATTCAGCGCACGCCATCTGTATGGAAGCATTCCATTTCCCGTTGTCAATTTGGCATAACCCCGATAACTCCGAATTGCCGGCCGGGAAAATGCCGATTGACAGCCCAATGCAAAGGCCAGCGCCCTGGGACGCTGGCCTTTGCGCGAGCCGCCTGTATTATGCCTCCGCGGGGGCCTCCACGGTGACGCTCTGCTCCTGCATCTCCTTCTCGGCGATCAGATCCTCGATCGTCTCCTTGGTGCGCATCAGCTCTTCCACGGTCATGGTCTCGTAGTCCGCGCCATGCTGCTTGATCTCCATGCCGCGGCGGCGCAGGAAGGCGTCCACCTTGTCCTCGTTCTTCTTGTAGGCGTAAAAGCCCACGGCGCTCACGCCCACGCCGATCAGAATGCCCTTCCAGATGCTGCCATTGCCCAGTCCAAACATGTTTTTTGCCTCCTTCTGTATTGTCCACAAATCGTATCTGTTCACGTCCCGGCGGCGGTTCACCGTGCCCGGGTCAGCATCTCCGTGCCGCGCCTGAGCATGGCCCCCGCGAAGTTCGCGCCGTTGCGTCGGTCAACTGCGGGAATCAGCGTGGTTTCTGATCCGTTCCGCCTGACGCTGTAGACCTGCTCCCGGGGGTCGCGGGGGATCAGGTGCCTGCCGAAGGTCGCCGCCCAGGCCACCAGGCTGGCCTGCACGCTGTTGGTCTTTCCGATGGAATTGATGAGGTACACCACGGCCATGACCTCGGGATCGAAGCTGCCCCTGACCTGCAATTCCTGATAGGCGTGCTCCACCACCGCCGCCAGGGTCGCGCCGGTGGAGAACCACTTGGTGATGCCGGTCAGCGTGGAGCCGGTCAGGTTCAGCGCGGCGTCGACGCCGATCATCGCCAGCGCCAGCGCGCCGGTGGCGCTCATGGAGAAGCCGTCCTCCTCGGAGCGCTTCACGTGCAGCTTGTCCGCGCCCACCGACACGGCATACACCGCCGCCAGCGTCTGGATCAGCTTTTCCTCGCTGACCGCCTCCGGGTCATACCGGCACAGCAGCGTCTGTATGCGCGGGTTGTAGCGGCAGCTTAGGACGCCGGGAACCTGCTCAAAGCAGCGTTCGGACGCCACCGGCTTTTCCAGATGGACGCGCAGGCGTCCGGGCAGGGCGTGCAGTATCTCAAAGTGCAGCGCGCCGCACTCGTCTCTCATTCCGACACCTCCTGTCATGCGTCGATCGGCGGGAAGAACATCAGCCGCAGCGAGTTCGCCACGACCAGTATGGTGGACATGTTGTGCATCAGGGCGCTCATCATCACGGAGATGCTGCTGGACGCGCCCAGGATCAGGCCCACCGTGTTGATGCCCACCACCATCGCGAAGTTCTGCTGGACGATGCGCATGGTGGCCCGGGAGAGGCGGCGCATGGCGTAGATCATCATCGGGTCGTCCCGGCTGATGACCACGTCGCTGGTCTCGATGGCGATGTCCGTGGATTTGCCGCCCAGGGAGATGCCCACGTCGGCATAGGCCAGCGCCGGGGCGTCGTTGATGCCGTCGCCCACCATCACCACGCCGTTGCCGTGGGTCTGCAGCTTGAGCACCGCCTCCGCCTTTTCCTCGGGCAGCAGCTGGGCCTGGTAGCCGTCCGCGCCGATCAGCTCGGCCACCAGCGCGGCCTGGGCGTCCATGTCGCCGGTCAGAAGCTCGATGTCGCCGACACCGTCGTAGCGCAGGCTGTTCACCGCGCGGCGCACGTTTTCCCGCGGGCTGTCCATCGCGAACAGCACGCCCACGATCTCGTTATCCACGCCCACGTAGTTGGCGATGGCCCCGCCGGGCTCCGGCAGGGTCCGACGCGCCGAGACGCCGTTCTCGCGCATGAACTTCAGGTTGCCCACGCGCACGGTGCGGCCCTCCACCTCGGTGCGGCTTCCGCGGGAGACCTCGGTGACCACCTCGCCGTGAGCGGGGATCTTCACGCCCTGCTGGGCGCCATAGGCCAGGATCGCCCCGGCCAGCGGATGGGAGCTGGTCTCCTCGGCGGCCATGGCCAGGGCCAGCACCTCGCTTTCGTCCATGTCGTCCGCAAGCACCTGTGTGGAGACCACCCTGGGCCTGCCCTCGGTGATGGTGCCGGTCTTGTCCAGCAGCACCGTGTTGGCCTCGCTCATCTGCTCGATGTACGCGCCGCCCTTGATGAGGATGCCCTGCTTCACCGCCGAATTGATGGCCGCGGAGAAGGCCGTGGCCGTGGACAGCTTGATGCCGCAGGAGTAGTCGATCACCAGCATCTTGAGGGCCTTCTGGGGGTTGCGGGTCGCCAGACCGACGGTGAGGCACAGCAGGAAGTTCAGCGGCACAAGGTAGTTGGAGAAGCGGTCCGCGTAGCGCTGGATGGGCGCCTTCTTGAGCTCGCTGGCCTCCACCATGCCCACGATGCGGGAGACCACCGTCTCGTCGCCCACCTTGCGGGCCTCGATGCGGATATTGCCGTTCTTCACCACCGTGCCGGCGAACACCTCGTCGCCCTCGTGGCGCTCCACGGGGACGAACTCGCCGGTGATGGCGCTCTGATCCACCACCGCGGAGCCGGAGCGCACCGTGCCGTCCACCGCGATCTTCTCCCCGGTGTGCGCCTCGATGAGGTCGCCCGCCCGGGCCTCGGCGATGGGGCAGCGCTCCAGGCTGCCGTCCGCCTTCACCCGCCAGACGCTGCCGTCCTCCACGGAGAGCATCTGCTTGATGGAGGAGCGCGTCTTCTCGATGGTGTAGGCGGTCATCATCTCCGCCAGATCGGAGAGCGCCAGGATCATCAGCGCCGAATTGGCGTTGCCCAGCAGCAGGCTTGCGACGATGGAGGTCACGGTGAGGAAGTCGGCGTTGGGCCGCATGTCCCGCTTGAGCCCGTCCAGCGCGCTCTTCGCGATCGGCGCGGAGAGGCCCAGGCTGGCCAGCGCCTGCACGGAGGTGAACCTGCCGACCACGCCGGCGCCCGCGCTGCCCTTGAACACAGAATTGCCCAGCGCCAGCGCCCCGGCGTTGACGGCCAGCCGCCTGGCCAGCGTGCTCACCGGCATGGACAGCTCGCCCGTCTCCTCCTGCCGGGCGGTGTGGCGGGTGCGATAGACCGTCATGGCGTACCGCTGGATCACCAGGTTGGCCCGCTCCAGCATGGCCGGGGCGTCCAGCCGCGCCGGGTCGTATTCCAGCAGCACCCCGGCGGTAGGCACGTTGATCCGCGCCCGCCGCACCCCGGCGATGGCCGCCAGCTCAGCCGCCAGCTCGTGCCGCTCGGCCTGTATGTATTCAAGCCCCGGCACCACCAGGCGCAGCCGGCCCGGCAGGCTGTGGGCGATCCGCGCCTTCATCCAGTCCCGTGCGGATTCTCGTTTCAGCATTTTTAAGACCTCTCATCTATCTTGTCTGAGGCAGCCGGAGCACCAGTTCCCTGCGGACGCGCGCCGCCAGGGCGTGCTCGTCCACGGCCTCCGCGCCGTCCAGCTCCCGGGCGATCTCAAGGCCGGTGTCCACCACGATGCCCACCCAGCGCAGGATCTGCCGCGATCCGGCCTCCCCCGGGGTGTAGAGCACCAGTATGGAGCCGATGCGCGGGTTCAGCCGAACCTCCCGGACGCCGGGCAGCAGCTTCAGCACGTCCTCCACATAGTGCAGATACGGCTTCGCGGCCTCCGGCAGCAGCGCGTGGCGGGGGAAGCTGAACCGCAGCCGGCCGGGGATGTCGCAGTCCACCCTTGGCTTCAGGCTGCGCCGGATGACCCCTTCCTCCAGACTATTCATGGCCGTGCCCGCGGAATATGTTGCAGGCCCACCAGAGCAGGGTCATCGCGCCGGGCAGCGCCGCGCCGCTTACGGCCATGTCGCGCAGGGCGGCCACAGTCAGCGCCGAGCCCGCCAGCATCCTGCCGTCCATCAGGCCGTTCGTCGCCTCGAGCACGCCGTGATTGACGCTGTCCCACAGGGCGCTCAGGCCCTTCTCCATGCGGCTCACCGGCGGCATCTTGATGGCGTCGTCCAGCCCCATCAGCCGGATGGCGGCGCCCTCCACCACGGCGGCCTCCACCTGGCCCTCGTCGTACAAAAACAGCGCCGAGCCCGTGCGCGGATTCAGGCGCACCTCCCGCACCGCGCCGGTGGACTCCATGCGCGCTTTCATATTTCGGGCAGCATCGCCATTGGAGATGACCGACGGCATATACAGCCTCAGCCGCCCGGGGATGCTGGCGCGCACCTCGGCGACGCCCGGGAACGAGGGCAGCTTCATCCGGTTGCGCGGGCGGCTTCCCGACGCCGTCATCATAAGCCCCGCCGCGGCTGCCGCGGCGACAACATACACATTTTTCATACCTGTTCACCTGGCCTGTATTTGTTCCATGCGCTCCCGTCATGGTATACAATGCAGAATATCTACATTATTAGTTTAATCATACCTGTAACGCTATTATAGCCCAGAAATGTTAAGTTTTGGACCTGGACGCTTTAACAGGCGGGCGTGGGGCGATTTGACTTGTGCACGGAGAGAGGATAAGTAGAAGAATGGGGAGCCAAACGGCGGCTTACGCGGTTTGACTCCCCATTCTCCACTCAACTTGATTCACGCTCTACCGTCAATCGGATTGCAGCGCATCGTAGCCCTCCTCGCCGGTGCGAACGCGCACGACGTTTTCCACATCGGTGATGAAGATCTTGCCGTCGCCGATGTGGCCGGTGTGCAGCACGCGCTTGGCAGTTTCGATGACCATGCGAACCGGAACCTTGCTGACCACGATGTCCACCTGCACCTTGGGCAGCAGTGTCACCTCCACGGGCGTGCCGCGGTAGTACTCCGGCTTGCCCTTCTGCGCGCCGTAGCCCATGAAGAACACCAGCGCCGCGCCCAGCAGCACCCAGATCGTGTTGGCTGCGGAAAATGTCATGATACATACCTCCTTATCTATTCCAAAACAAAGCGCAAGGGCGCTTGCGGGATCGCTCCCGCGCGCACCCTTGCGCTTTGGTGGAAACTGTGCGATTGTCAGACTCCGCTGGCCCCGTAGTTGCTCAGCACCCTTGCGGACGGGTCGTCCACGTCGCAGCCGGGCCAGGTCCTGTTGGGCATCCAGAAGTCCGCGATCATCTTCGCCTGGCCGGGATAGTACTGCTCGAACAGCTCCCGGTACATAAGGCTCTCCTTGGTGAACGGGCGGCAGTAGTCGTATTTCGCCGCCTTCTCGGCAAACTCGGCGTCGGTATAGGCGCGCTCGGCCAGGGCCTTGAGGTCGGAAACCATCGAATGGCCCACCGCGTCGGAGAACGCCGCCTTCTGCCGCCACAATATCTCGTCGGGCAGGATGTGGTCGTCGGCGAACGCCTTGCGGATGAGGTATTTGCCCATGTGCGGGTGGCAATCCCGGAGGGATTGACAGTTTCCGGCATCGCCGGGAACCGTCGTCGGCAACATCGAAGATTTTGCCGCGACGCCCGGTCGATTCATCTTCAGCTCCGGGTCGATGGACATGGCGTAGCGCACGAACTTCAAATCCCCAAAAGGCACCCGCGCCTCCAGGCTGTTCACGCTGATGCAGCGGTCTGCGCGCAGCACGTCGTACATGTGCAGCTCCCGGATGCGCTTCTCCGCCTCCTCCTGGAAGGCTGCGGCGCTGGGGGCGAAGTCGGTGTACTTGTAGCCGAACAGCTCGTCCGAAATCTCGCCCGTCAGCAGCACCCGGATGTCGGTGTGCTCGTGGATGTACTTGCAGACCAGGTACATGCCGATGGACGCGCGGATGGTGGTGATGTCCCAGGTGCCCAGCAGCTCCACCACCGTCGGCAGCGCCTCCAGCACGTCCTGCTCGCTGATGATGACCTCGGTGTGGTCCGAGCCGATGTAGTCCGCCACCATGCGGGCGTACTTGAGGTCGATGGCGTCCACATCCATGCCGATGGCGAAGGTGCGGATGGGGTGGGGGAGGAGGCCCTGCGCGATGGCGCACACCAGCGAGGAATCCAGCCCGCCGGAGAGCAGGAAGCCCACCGGCGCGTCGGCGTCCAGGCGCTTCTCCACGCCGTCGATCAGCAGGCGGCGCAGCTTCTGACAGACGTGCTCCTCGTCCTTCATGGTGAACTGGTCCACGTGCGCCGGGTCGGCGTAGCGCACAAATTCGCCGTCCACCCAGTAGCATCCCGGCGGGAAGGGCATGATCTCATCGCACAGTCCCATCAGGTTCTTGGGCTCGCTGGCGAAGGCGATGTGACCGTCCGGCTGATAACCGTAGTACAGCGGTCGGATGCCGATGGGGTCACGCGCGGCGATCAGCTTGTCCTGCTCGCCGTCGTACAGGATCAGCGCGAACTCCGCGTCCAGCGTCTTGAACATCTCCACGCCGTACTCCTTATACAGCGGCAGCAGGATCTCGCAGTCCGAAGCGCTCCGTATGGGAAAGCCCTCGTCGATCAACCGCTGCCGGAGGGGTCTGAACCCATACAGCTCGCCGTTGCAGACCACGTATGATTTCCCCATCTGGAAGGGCTGCATGCCCTCCTCTGTCAGGCCCATGATGGCCAGCCGGTGAAAGCCCAGGTATCCGCGGGGGATCTCCACGAAACGGCTCATGTCCGGGCCGCGGGAGACGGTGCGGTTAAAGCAGGCGTTCAGCTTTTCAACGGGGATCGTCTTGCCTTCAATGCCGAAAATGGAACACATAGCGCGCACCGTCCTTCTTTGAAATTTGTGCGTATTCTATCACGGCGCCGCGGCGCTTGTCAATACGGAATTGCAATTAAAAGTTTGTAAACTTGCAATATTTCATTTTAATGTGCCCCGAAATGCGTCCGATTCGCATGAACCAATCATTTAACATTCAAAACCCCTTGACAGCACGCCTATGGATATGCTATGCTTTTCGCGTGACAAGGCAAGGGCGTCGTGTTATACGGCCCCTTGCCCTCTTTTTTGGTTGTCGCCGTGCTCGCCACGGCGGCCCGGCGACCCGGCCAACGGCCCTGTTTGTCGTCGGTCAACGTGCCCCGGCACGCCTCCCTCCTCCGCCTTGCACTGACGAATTCATCCTTCGCATTCTGTATGAATAATTTCTGCACAGCTCCTAACCAATCTATTCGGAGGTGTGATTATGAGTAAGTACACGAAGGAAGATATCATCCGCCTGGTCAGGGAAGGCGATGTGGAATTCATCCGCATGCAGTTTACCGACATCTTCGGCCAGCTGAAAAACGTGGCCATTACCGCGAGTCAGGTGGAGAAGGCGGTCAACAACGAGATCATGATCGACGGCAGCTCCATCGAGGGCTTCGTCCGCATCAACGAGTCCGACCAGTATCTGCGGCCCGACCTGGACACCTTCGCCATCCTCCCCTGGCGGCCCCAGCACGGCAAGGTGGCGCGGCTGATCTGCGACGTGTACAACCCGGACGGCACCCCCTTCATGGGCGACCCCCGCGGCACGCTGGAGCGCATCCTGAAAAAGGCCGCCGATATGGGCTACAGCTTCAACGTCGGCCCGGAGATGGAGTTCTTCCTGTTCCAGACCGATCAGCAGGGCAGGCCGACCACCACGACCTCCGACGAGGCGGGCTACTTCGACCTGGGCCCGCTGGATCACGGCGAATCCACCCGCCGCGAGATCTGCATGGCGCTCGAGCAGATGGGCTTTGAGATCGAGGCCAGCCACCACGAGGTGGCCCAGGGCCAGCACGAGATCGACTTCAAGTACGCCGACGCGCTGACCGCCGCCGACAACATCATGACCTTCAAGCTGGCGGTCAAGACCCTGGCGCAGAAGAACGGCCTGCACGCCACGTTCATGCCCAAGCCGGTGTTCGGCATCAACGGCTCGGGCATGCATACCAACATGAGCCTGTTCAAGGACGGCAAGAACGTGTTCGCCGACCCGTCCGATGCAAGGGGTCTGAGCAAGGAGGCCTATGCCTTCATCGCGGGCATCCTTGCCCACGTTCGGGGCATGGCGGCCATCACCAACCCGCTGGTGAACAGCTACAAGCGCCTGGTGCCGGGCTACGAGGCCCCCTGCTACCTGGCCTGGTCGGCCAGCAACCGCTCGGCGCTGATCCGCATTCCCGCGTCCCGCGGCATGGGCACCCGCGTGGAGCTCAGGTGCCCCGACCCGTCCTGCAACCCCTACCTGAACATGGCGGTGTGCCTGGCGGCGGGCCTGGACGGCATCGAGAAGGGCCTGACCCCGCCGGACGAGATCACCGAGAACATCTTCGCCATGGACCCCGCCACCCGCGCGGCCAAGGGCATCGAGAGCCTGCCGGGCACGCTGCACGAGGCCGTGAAGTGCTTAAAGGCCGACGCGGTCATCTGCGAGGCGCTGGGCGAGCACGTGCTTTCCCAGTACGTCGAGGGCAAGGAAAAGGAATGGGACGCCTATCGGACCCACGTGAGCGCCTGGGAGATCGACAGGTATCTGGTGATGTACTGATCCCCGCCGGTCACTGTTATAGGAAGGGAGGTTGCAGCCGTGTCAAGGATCGTGATTGCCAGCGCCTCTGAGGCCAGCCGGAACCAGCTTGCGCGGCTGCTGGCCTCATCCGGCTACGCGGTGTTCCGCCTCTGCGCCTCGGAGGGCGAACTGCGACGGACCCTTACGGAATGCGAGGATGGAATTGTCCTCATATCCGGTATGCAGCCGGACGACCTCTCCACCGACTTCGGGAACTGCTTCCACTTCCTGCTGATCGGCAGGCCGGAAACGCTCAATGCCTGTGAATCGCAGCATATATTCAAGCTGGCCTATCCCTGTTCCGGCAGCGCAGTGCTTGGCGCGGTGGAGATGCTGTCCCAGCTTCATTCCATGCGCATGCCGCACCGACAGGGCCGGGAGAGGGCGCTGGTGGAGGACGCGAAGCGCCTGCTGATGGCCCAATGCCAAATCGATGAACCCGAGGCCCATCGGCGCATGCAGCAATACGCCATGCGGCATGGCGTCAAAATGACGGATTACGCGCAGTTGTTGTTACAAGGGGGTTCCAACGATGGTTGACCAGCAATATCCACTCTATCACCCCGAATTGGAGCATGAGTCCTGCGGCGTCGGCGCGATCGTCGATCTGAGCGGTCGCGCCACCCACCGCACCGTGGATCAGGCGCTCACCATCGTGGAGCGCCTGGCCCACCGGGCGCGAATTCTTCACCGCATGGGCGCGGGAGGAAGGCATATCCCTCGGCAAGCCCGGCGACTATGGCGTCGGGATGTTCTTTTTGCCCGAGGATGAAGTCGGGTGCCAAAATGTCTGCCGCATCTTCGATCAGCTGGCGGTATCGGAGGGAATCTCCGTGCTGGGCTGGCGGGACGTGCCCTGTCACCCGGCCCAGCTGGGCGCGGGTGCGCGCAGGACCATGCCCCGCATAAGGCAGTGCTTTCTGAAGCGTCCCAAAGATGTTCTGACAGACATTGATTTCGATCGCAGGCTGTACATCCTGCGCCGTGTGTTTGAAAAGCAGGACACGGACACCTACATCTGCTCCCTGTCCTGCCGCACCGTCGTCTACAAGGGCATGATGCTGGTCAGTCAGCTGCGCTCCTTCTACGACGATCTCCAGGATGTGCGCTATGTGTCGCAGATGGCGATGGTCCACTCCCGCTTCTCCACGAACACCTTCCCCAGCTGGTCGAAGGCCCACCCGCAGCGGATGCTTCTGCACAACGGCGAGATCAACACCATCCGCGGCAACCACGACCGCATGAAGGCGCGGGAGGAGACCATGCGCTCCGCCGTGATGGGCGATTCCATGGCGAGGGTGCTCCCTGTGGTTGACCCCGACGGCAGCGATTCCCAGATGCTGGACAATACGCTGGAGTTTTTAGCCATGAACGGCTTCCCGCTGCCGCTGGCGGGGATGGTGTTATTGCCGGAGCCGTGGCAGGGGGAGAGGGATAAGCAGCCCTGGCACGATCTGTACCGATACTATGCCACGATGATGGAGCCCTGGGACGGCCCCGCCGCCATACTGTATTCCGACGGCGACAGCGTGTGCGCGTCGCTGGACCGAAACGGCTTACGCCCGCTCAGATGCGCTTTGACGGACGACAAGCGGCTGATCCTCTCCAGCGAGGCGGGCGTGCTCTTCGAGGAGAACGCCCACATCCGCCGCCGCTGGAAGCTCAAAGGCGGGGACGTGCTGATGGCCGACCTGAAAACCGGCGCGCTGCTGGAATCGGATGAACTGAAGACGCGCTTTGCCGCGGAGCAGCCGTATGGGGAGTGGGTCAAGCAGATCGTCAGGCTGGACGATCTGCCGGAAGGCCGGATCAACAGCCAGGTGGAAAAAGCAGAAACCCTCTGCAAAGCCTTCGGTTACGCCTACGAGGACGTTCAGGACGTCATCCTGCCGATGGCCGAAACTGGCCAGGAGCCCATCGTGTCCATGGGCGCAGACGAGCCCATTGCCGCCTTCTCCAAGGCCCACCCGCCGCTGTACGACTATTTCAGGCAGCGCTTCGCACAGGTGACCAACCCGCCCATCGACGCGCTGCGGGAGGCCTGCAAGACGGACTGCTCCATCTACATCGGCGACGACGGGAATCTGCTGTCCCACAATCCCGACAACTGCACCGTGCTGGAGCTGCCCTCGCCGGTGCTGACGGAGGCGGAGCTGCGGCGCATCCGTATGATCGACCATCCGGCCTTCAAGGTGCGGGCAATCTCCCTGCTCTACCCGGTCAGGACGCGGCTGCGCCAGACCATGCGGGATTACTTCGCCGCCTGCGACGCGGCCTGTGCGGATGGCGCGAACATCCTGATTCTGTCCGATCGGGGCGTGGACGCGGACCATCTGGCCATCCCCTCGCTGCTGGCGGTATCCGCGCTGGAGCAGCATCTGATCCACGTCAAGAAGCGGACCAAGGTCTCCGTCATCCTCGAAAGCGGCGAGCCCCGCGACACCCACCAGCTGGCCATGCTGATCGCCTACGGCGCGCGGGCCGTGTGCCCGTACCTGGCCCACGCGGTCATCCGGGAGAACCTTTCCGGGGAGGCCATCGCAAACTACAATAAGGCCCTGACGGCGGGCGTGTTG
This sequence comes from uncultured Eubacteriales bacterium, assembly GCA_902799465.1. Taxonomy (GTDB): domain Bacteria; phylum Bacillota; class Clostridia; order Christensenellales; family Aristaeellaceae; genus UBA2862. The sequence continues at coordinate 6,622 of CADCAS010000072.1, read as the reverse complement.
AAGATCGCCTCCAAGATGGGCGTGTCCACCTTGCAGGCCTACCAGAGCGCCCAGCTTTTCGAGGCGGTGGGGCTGGATCAGCAGTTCGTCGATCAGTACTTCACCTACACGCCCTGTTCCCTGGGCGGGAAGGGGCTGCACGACGTGGAGGCCGACAGCCGGTTTCATCACGACGCGGCCTATGCAAACCCGCTGCAAAGCGGCCTGACCAGCGTCGGCAGGCACAAGCTGCGCACCGGCGAGGGGGCCGAGGAGCACCTCTACAGCCCGAGGGTCATCCACCTCCTCCAGCAGGCGGTCTGGACGGACGACAGGGCGAAGTTCGACGAGTACGCCAAACTGGTGGAGAACGACGGCCCGCGCACCATCCGCGCGTCGCTGGATTTCAACTATGAGGTGTGCAAGCCCGTGCCGCTGGACGAGGTGGAGCCCGTTGAATCCATCGTCAGGCGCTTCAAAACCGGCGCGATGTCCTACGGCTCCATATCGCAAGAGGCCCACGAGTGCATGGCAAAAGCCATGAACCGCCTGGGCGGCAAGTCCAACAGCGGCGAGGGCGGCGAACTGCCGGAGCGCTTCGGCACGGAGCTGAACTCCGCCATCAAGCAGGTGGCCTCCGGGCGCTTCGGCGTGACGCGGGACTATTTGCTGTCCGCGAAGGAGATCCAGATCAAGATGGCCCAGGGCGCGAAGCCCGGCGAGGGCGGCCATCTGCCCGGCGCGAAGGTGACCGAGAGCGTGGCGAAGACCCGCTGCTCCACGCCCGGCATATCGCTGATCTCCCCGCCGCCGCACCACGACATCTACTCCATCGAGGATTTGGCGGAACTCATTTACGATCTCCAGTGCGCCAACGAGGACGCGAAGATCACCGTCAAGCTGGTGTCCTCCACCGGCGTGGGCACCATCGCCAGCGGCGTGGCGAAGGCCGGGGCGGGCGGCATCCTCATCTCCGGCGGCGAGGGCGGCACCGGCGCGGCCCCGATGTCCAGCGTCCACCACGCGGGCCTGCCCTGGGAGATCGGGCTGGCCGAGACCCACCAGGTGTTGTGCCGGAATCGCCTGCGCCAGACCGTGACGCTGGAGACCGACGGCAAGCTGATGTCCGGGCACGACGTGGCCGTGGCGCTGCTGCTGGGCGCGGAGGAATTCGGCTTTGCCACCGCGCCGCTGATCACCATGGGCTGCCGCATGATGCGCGTCTGCCAGCTGGGCACCTGTCCCTTCGGCGTGGCGACTCAGGACCCGGAGCTGCGCAAGCGTTTTGTCGGCAAGCCGGAATACGTGGAGCGCTTCATGCTCTTCGTGGCGCAGCAGCTTAGGGAGATCATGGCAAGACTCGGCGCGAGGACGGTGAACGAGCTGGTGGGCCGGAGCGACCTTTTGAAGATGAAGGACGGCGCTGAGATGGACCTTAACGCCCTGATCGGATTTGCCCGGAACACCCGCTTCCAACCGGAATCGAAGCACGATTTCAGGCTCCATGAGCGCATGGACGCGCGGCTGATACAGAATCACGTCCAGCTGACCACCACCGACCGGGCCTTCGGCACGCTGTTGAAGGGCGAGCGCCACATCCAGGCCCAGGGCTGCGGCGGGCAGAGCTTCGGCGCGTTCCTGCCAAAGGGGCAGTCGATCACGCTGTACGGCGTGGCCAACGACTACCTGGGCAAGGGCCTCTCCGGCGGCACGCTTTCCATCTGCCCGCCCGCGGACGCGGTGTGGCATGCGAAGGCAGCTTTGCCAACGGCAAAGCTGTCCCCGGCAGAGCCGGGGATGGCGACGTCTCAAATCGAAGATTTGAGACGCGCCACCGCTGACACCCTCATCGGCAACGTGGCGCTCTACGGCGCGACCTCCGGCTATGCCTTCATCGCGGGGATGGCGGGCGAGCGCTTCGCCGTGCGCAATTCCGGCGCGTGGGCCGTCGTGGAGGGCGTGGGGGACCACGGCTGCGAGTACATGACCGGCGGGCGCGTGGCGGTGCTGGGGCCGGTGGGGGACAACTTCGGCGCGGGCATGTCCGGCGGCATCGCCTGGGTGCTGGACGAGGACGGCATGCTGGAGAGCCGCATCAACAGCGGCCTGGTCAAGGTGCACGAGGTCACCCACGGGCAGGCCGTGGAGCTTCGGCAGCTGTTGGAGCTGCACGCGCGGCACACCGATTCGCCCAGGGCCATGGAGATATTGGCGGATTTCGAGACGTGGCTGCCGGGGTTCAAGGCGGTCATATCGGATGAGTATCTGGACTATCTGGGGAGGTGTGATTGATGGGCAAGCCGACAGGATTCATGGAAATCGCCCGCGCGGAGAATCCATACCGCAGTGAGGCGGCGCGCCTTCATGACTTTGAGGACCTGCACATCCACCAGCCCGCCGACGCGCGGCGGGCGCAGGCCTCCCGCTGCATGAACTGCGGCGTGCCCTTCTGCCAGTCGGACTTCGGCTGTCCGCTGCACAACCTGATCCCCGAGTGGAACGACCTGCTGTACCGCGGCAGGGAGCGCGAGGCGCTGGCGCGTCTGTTGCAAACCGCGCCATTCCCGGAGTTCACGGGGCGGGTGTGCCCGGCGCTGTGCGAGAAGGCGTGCAATCTGGAGAATGCAGGCAGCTTTGCCTATGGCAAAGCCATCCCCGACAAGGCCGGGGATGGCGACGGCTCAAATCAAAGCTTTGAGGCGCGCCACCTCGCCTTGACAAACCGGGACAACGAGCTGTATCTGATCGAAACGGGATTTGAGAAGGGCTGGATTCAGCCGAGAATCCCGCGCATCCGCACGGGCAGGCGCGTGGCCGTGGTCGGCAGCGGCCCCTCCGGGCTGGCCTGCGCCGACCTGCTGAACAGACTCGGACATGAGGTCACGATCATCGAGCGCGCCGACCGCGCCGGAGGACTTCTGATGTACGGCATCCCCAATATGAAGCTGCCGAAATCGGTGGTGGAGCGCAGCATCAAACTGATGGAGGCCGAGGGCGTGCGCTTCCTGCTGAACGCGGAGGCCGATGCGTCGATCATGGACGAATACGACGCCGTGGCGCTCTGCGGCGGCGCGAAGAAGCCGCGGGCGCTGAACGTGGCGGGCATCTTCGCCGTGGACTATCTGACGGCGGCGACTAAGGCCGTATTGTCCGGGGACGAACCCCTCATCTCCGCGAAGGACAGGCACGTGGTGGTCGTGGGCGGCGGCGACACCGGCAACGACTGCGTGGGCACGGTGCTGCGGCAGGGCTGCGCCTCCGTCGTCCAGCTGGAGATGATGCCCGCGCCGCCGGTCGAGCGTCTGCCCGGCAACCCCTGGCCCGAGTGGCCGCGCACGCTCCGCACCGACTACGGACAGCTGGAGGCCATCCACCGGCAGGGCGGTGACCCGCGCATCTATGAGACGACGGTCAGGCGACTACTTCCCGACGCCATCGAAACCGTGAAGCTCAGGGGCTTCGATCCCATCCCCGGCACAGAGCAGACCCTGCCCTGCGACCTGATGCTGATCGCGGCGGGCTTTGTCGGCTGCGAAACGGCGACGGCGGAGCGGTTCGACGTCAGGCTCAACAAAAGGGGCTGCATGATGCCCGATGACGGCGGTCATCACCTGCGGGGCAACCTCTTTTCCGCGGGCGACATGCGCACCGGCCAGTCGCTGGTGGTGCGCGCGCTGGCGGACGGCCGGGCGGCGGCTGTGGAGATCGACCGGTATTTGAGGGAGTAGGGAGTAGGCAGTAGGGAGTAGGCAGTGGGGCAATCCGCTTCTTTTCTGCTGAAAACTCTGTGCTTTCAGCGCGGCTGCCACATTCTTCCCTATTCCCTACTCCCTATAATCCAATTAACCCAACCACTCAACAAACAATGGAGATTCAACCATGACCAAATACATCTTTGTCACCGGCGGCGTGGTATCGGGTCTGGGCAAGGGCATCACGGCGGCGTCGCTGGGGCGGCTGTTGAAGGCGCGGGGCCTGAAGGTGGCCGCGCAGAAGCTGGACCCCTACATCAACGTGGACCCCGGCACCATGAGCCCCTACCAGCACGGCGAGGTGTACGTCACCGAGGACGGCGCGGAGACCGACCTGGACCTGGGCCACTACGAGCGCTTCATCGACGAGGACCTGAACAAATTTTCCAACCTCACCACCGGCAGGGTCTACTCCAACGTCATCCAGCGGGAGCGCCGGGGCGGCTATCTGGGCAGCACCGTTCAGACCATCCCGCACATCACCGACGAGATCAGGCATTTCATCTACGCGGTGGGGGAGAGGACCGACGCCGACGTGGTCATCACCGAGATCGGCGGCACCATCGGCGACATCGAGAGCCAGCCCTTCATCGAGGCCATCCGCCAGGTCGGGCTGGAGGTGGGGCGGGAGAACGCGCTGTACATTCACGTCACGCTGGTGCCGTACCTGAAGGCCAGCGGCGAGCACAAGTCGAAACCCACCCAGCACTCCGTCAAGGAATTGCAGGGCATGGGCATCATTCCCAATATCATCGTGCTGCGCGCGGACGAGCCCATCACCGACGGGAGCATCTTCGCCAAGATCGCCCACTTCTGCAACGTCAAGCCCGACTGTGTCATCGAAAACCGCACGCTTGAGAACCTGTACGAGGCCCCGCTGATGCTGGAGGATGCGCACCTGTCCGGCATCGTCTGCCGGGAGCTGGGTATCAATGCGCCTGAGCCGGACCTGACCGAATGGCGGGCGCTGGTTCAGCGCATCCACCACCAGTCCAGGACCGTGAAGATCGGCCTGGTCGGCAAATACGTGCAATTGCACGACGCCTATCTGTCCGTGGCCGAGGCCCTGCGCCACGCGGGCTACGCGCTGGACGCGAGGGTGGAGATCGAATGGATCGATTCAGAAACGGCGACGGAGGATGCTCTGTCGCGGGTGGACGGCATCCTCGTTCCCGGCGGCTTCGGCAGCCGCGGCATCGAGGGCATGATTATGGCCGCGCGGTATGCCCGCGAGCATCACGTGCCCTACTTCGGCATCTGCCTGGGCATGCAGATCGCCGTGATCGAATACGCGCGGCATGTGGCCGGTCTTGAAAACGCCAATTCCCACGAATTCGACGAGAACAGCCCCCATCAGGTGATCCACTACATGCCCGACCAGAACGACGACATCGACAAGGGCGGCACGCTGCGGCTGGGAAAGTACCCCTGTGTTTTGAAACCGGGCACCGCCATCGCGGCCTGCTACGGCGTGACAGAAATCAGTGAGCGCCACCGCCACCGCTACGAGTTCAACAACGCCTGCCGCGACGCGCTGCAAGCTGCCGGCCTCACCCTCTCCGGCCTCTCCCCCGACGGGCGGCTCGTGGAGACCGTGGAGCTTCCCGGCGAGCGCTTCTTCATCGGCGTGCAGTTCCATCCCGAGTTCAAGAGCCGCCCCAACAAGCCCCACCCGCTGTTTATTGGGTTCGTAAACGCAGCCCTGAATCCGGGGAATCGGAAGGAAAACTAAGATTCCCGCAAACGACGTCATCTTTTCCACCGCCTGTTGGCTGAGCCATCGGGCGGTGGTTCCTTTGTGCGGGTGGATTCAGGGAGTAGGGAGTAGGGGGCTACGGCACAGCTTCTGACTTCTATCGAAAGAATCGCGTCTTCAAAGGGCTCTGGGATGCTTACCGCTCTTCATTCCATCAGAATGCCTATCATTTGCCTTCCCTTCTCCCTGCTCCCTACTCCCTACCGTCTACTCTCTGATTTCAACAGATCTGAATAATAGGGTAGGTTACAAAAAAGTGCGTACTTGCGGAAAACGGATTTATACCTTATCATCATTGCGACGGGGCAATCCCGAATCTGAAAAGGAGGATAGATGTATGGCGCTAAAGAATCTCGCTGCCTGGAATGGCAATGTGGCAATCACCGCCTGTGGCGCTGCGTGTGGCGCGTCTGACAAGCCCGCCGAGGAGCCCAAGCCCGCCGCGTGCGGCGCTGCCTGCGGCGCGTCCGACAAGCCCGTCGAGGAGAAGCCCGCCGCGTGCGGCGCTGGTGATAAGTGATCGACCTTGCCCCGGCACCTCGCCGGGGCTCAACATGTATTCAAGGGGAGACCGGTATGAAACAGTATTTCGCCTTTCAGTGGCACATCACGGACGATTGTGATCAGCGGTGCAAGCACTGCTATATCTTCGCGAAAAACAACTGCAAGCAGCTGGATTCCATGTCATGGGCGCAGATGCAGGCGGTCGTCGACAACTGCGAGGATTTCTGCGAAATGTATGACCGGCTGCCCTATTTCTATATCACCGGCGGCGACCCGATCCTACACCCGGATTTCTGGCCGCTGCTGGAGCTGCTGGCCATCAAGCGGATACAGTTCACCATCATGGGCAATCCATTCCATCTCACCGACGAGGTCTGCCAGCGCATGAAGCTGCTGGGATGCGAGAAGTACCAGCTGTCCATCGATGGATTGGAACAGACCCACGACTGGTTCCGCAAGCCCGGCTCCTTTCAAACCACGCTGGAAAAGATCGCCATGATCAACCGCGCTGGCATCCGCTCGGTGGTGATGACCACGCCGCTGGCGTTCGGCAGCACGCCCATATCCGTGATGCCCTCCTGGCCGCGCTTTTCCTGTACGGTGTAATAGCGCCACTGCTCATTGCAGGCGC
>CADCAS010000071.1:11208-18541 GCA_902799465.1 uncultured Eubacteriales bacterium | reverse complement strand
TTGATGGAGTCTTTTCTGATGCAGAGATCCATGGCAGTATTGATTGGACTCGTCGCTTTGAACTGATGCAGATGCATCTGGGACAACATATTCTTTCTGTTATATTCGTTCGAGATTATGAGCTAAATACCATCGCCCTTCGCTTGGAGCAAAATTCTTTGTATATTGACTTAGACGGATATGCAAATGCAGAAAAAATTGCGTGTGCTGAGTTTTCCGCCAACGAAGCTATTTATCAGAACATTCCTGTAGAAGTTCTTTTTCCCGACATGGATGAAATTCGCCGCAACTCCAAGCGAGCAATTCCGGAAACCGACGAGCCAATCCGAATCATCAAGATTGGAGATTTGGATTATACACCTTGCTGCGGCCTGCAAAACAAGGCGACGGGTGAAGTGGGACTGGTCAAAGTGCTGCGTGTTGAAAAACACAAAACCGGAACTCGTATTCACTTCCTCTGTGGCTGCCCGGCACTGCGTTGGATCAATAGTATCTGTGTAAATGCCATGCACATTATGAACGAACTGAATTGCAGCGAATCTGAGCTTGCGGAAAGAGTTTTAAAACTGCGAAATGATGTGCAACAACTGAAAGAGCACCAAAAATCTCTTTTAAGCCGTCTGGCTACATCAGAGGCATCAGAATTATTAGCAAAAGCATCACATTTTGGAGAAATAGCGGTTGTCAAACATATTATGCAGGATACTACGCAAGATGAAATGAAGCAGATTTATGCGATTCTGACTGAACAAAAAGGTGTTGTTGCGTTACTGGGTGGAAAAACCACCGCCGGAGTCTTTCTAATGTTTGGTTGCAATAAGGGGGAAAAACGTATTGATGTACGTGAAGCATTCAAAAATGCAATTGCAATGATAGGCGGTAAAGGCGGTGGTGGCGCCAGCTATGCTCAGGGAGTTGGGCAAGATGATACCCAACTTTCAAAAGCTATTAATGCAGCCGCAGACATAATAAATAGTGCCTTGTCCGACATCTAAAAGGAGTAAATGTTTATAGGGCCTGGAATTGCTACAAAGTATTCTAAACAGGTGCTTACAGTATTGATTGTACTGCTTATTCTCGTATACGTGGCAGCTATGTCTCAACAGCTATTGCAAGACGGATCACGACGCGACGTTCATGCACATGAAGGAAGATCGCATGCGCAACGGACAGCTGAAGCCGGGCTACAACGTCAATGTAGCGACGGCGAACGGCTTCATCGTCGGGCATTACATCTCCGCGGATCGCAGCGACATGCAAACGCTGCAAAACGGTGGCGTCCGGCAGGGCATTTTCAATGTCCCGCTGGCTGTGGGACTGGCTGCTGCCCTCGTGGGTGTTGAAGGGGATGACCGTCTTCCCGGCGAAGTCATGGCTCTCCATGAAGGTGTACACGATGTTGGGAATCTTACCACACCAGATGGGGAAGCCCGCGAACACCACGTCGTATTGTGCCATGTCCTCTACGCATCCGATCGTCGCGGGGCGGCAGTTCGGGTCGGTCATTTCCAGCGTGCTGCGGGATTGCTTGTTGGTCCAGTCCAGATCCGCCGCCGTATAGGGCGCTTCGGGCACGATCTCAAAGCAGTCCGCGCTTTCCACGGTTGCGATCTCCCGCGCGACCTTCGCGGTCACGCCGCTGACTGAAAACCAGGCGACCAGTTTCTTGCTCATGGTTGTTCTCCTCTCAATTCTCATATTAATCCGGAATCAGTCTTTACAACGGATTCCTTATCTGATATGATTGTACATGACGGACGATGGGTTGTCAATAAGTGAAAAACGCTTGGCAAGTAAGATAAAGCGGAGTGGAGGAAGAAGAAGCGCATGTCGCAACAACACAACTGCCCCTGTGCGCCGGGGTGTGCACTGCAGGCCGCGCTGGAGTCCATCGGCGGCAAGTGGAAGCTGCCCGTGCTGTGCTCGCTGACCGCCAACGGGGCCAGCCGCTATAATGAGCTGCTGCGCAACGTCCGGGGCATCTCCAACACCATGCTGTCCCAGACGCTGAAGGAGCTGGAGCGGGAACGGCTGGTGCTGCGCAGGGAATATTTGGAGGTGCCTGTGCGGGTGGAATACGAGCTGTCAGAGCAGGCCCAAAGGCTGCAGCCGATCCTCGTGGAGCTGATACAGTGGAAGATGGGCGAGTAAAGGAGGCTGTATGCCATGAAAAAGGCGGCGCGCCCTATGCCAATATCATGGAGCCAGAGCTCAGGGCTTTCGCGGAAAACCTGGACGCGGCCAAGGTCGGGAAGGCAGTGCTGTTTACCACATCCAACTGGTCGCGGCGGACGGTACTCGCGCTGAAAAGCTGTTCAGGGAAAAGAGTATCGCCGTGGCGGACGAATACTTCTATGCCCATATGCTTCATATCAACGGCAGGATCGACGCGGCGCGGGAGTTTGGGAGGGAAAACTGATGATGGATGGGATGGAAGCCATTGCAGAATTAAAAAACACTAAGGGTGAAGGCACATGAGCGAACCGTTTGTGAAGGTGGATCTGCATGGGCTGCGGCAGGAGGAAGCCATACGGGTGATCGACAGAGCCCTCGCCTCGGCCGGGCCGATGACCTATCAGCTGCAGCTGATCCACGGATATCACCGGGGCACAAGCTTGCGAAGCATGATACAGGACGAATACCGATGGCATGAGAAGGTGCTGCGCATCATGCCCGGCGACAATCCCGGGATCACGGTACTGGTGCTGAAGGAGCTGTATTAGCCATGAGACAGGAAACCATCGACAGGATACGCAGGTTCACGGAGGATCGGGACTGGGATCAGTTCCACACGCCCGCGAACCTGGCCAAGAGCATTTCCATCGAGGCCAACGAGCTGCTGGAGTGCTGCCAGTGGTCGGACGATGCCGATCTGGAGCACGTCAGGGAAGAACTGGCGGATGTGATCGTCTACTGCCAGAACCTGCTGGACAAGCTGGGGTTGGATGTGGATGAGATCGTGAACAGCAAGATGGCGAAGAACGAGGCGAAGTATCCCGTGGAAAAGGCCAGGGGCAGCGCCGCCAAGTACGACCGGCTGTGAGGGCTTGCGCATGAGGCGCTGCGGCAGCGCATCGGCGGTCTGGCCTGCGAGGTCACGCAGAATGCCGCGACGGAGCGGGCCTTCACCGGGGGAATACGACGATTTCTTTGAGAAGGGGTAACTATTCAGTCCTGCGGTCAATGGGGATTTGTCGAATGAGGAATTAGGAATGAGGAATTATAAATGGACAGGCTGCGCAGGGGCGGCCATTGGCCGCCCCAACAACGCGCGGCAGCTGCTATTAATTCCTCATTCCCAATTCTCCCCGCCAGATCCCCATTTCCATGCTCAGATCAAATGACATCCGCCAATATCCCCCTTCCAACATGTTTAACGATTACTGCTTGCAACCGCCACTCGATTTGCATAAAATGATACCATAATACTTCCACACGGGGAACAGGAGTGACGGGGATGAGCGACTTGACGGGCCGATTTGGGTGCAGGGTATTCAACCTGACGACGATGAAGCAGCGGCTGCCGAAGGACACGTACCGGGAGATGCTGCGCTGCATCCACGAGGGCAAGCGGCTGGACATCTCGGTGGCGAACATCGTGGCCAACGCCATGAAGGACTGGGCCATCGAGCAGGGCGCGACCCACTTCACCCACTGGTTCCAGCCCATGACGGGCATCACCGCGGAGAAGCACGACGGCTTCATCTCTCCCAACGGGGACGGCGGCATCATCATGGAGTTCTCGGGCAAGGAGCTGGTGCGGGGCGAATCGGACGCCTCGTCGTTTCCGTCGGGCGGGCTGAGGTCCACGTTCGAGGCCCGGGGCTACACGGCCTGGGACCCCACCTCATACGCCTTCATCAAGGACACGGTGCTCTACATCCCCACGGCGTTTTGCAGCTACGGCGGCGAGGCGCTGGACATGAAGACGCCGCTTCTGCGCTCCATGGAGGCCATCGACCGGCAGGCGACCCGCATCCTGCGGCTGTTCGGCCATAAGGACGTGAAGGCCATCACCACCGTGGGCGCGGAACAGGAGTACTTCCTGGTGGACCAGTCCATGGTGGACAGGCGTGAGGACCTGATGCTGACGGGCCGCACGCTGCTGGGGGCGAAGCCGCCCAAGGGGCAGGAGCTGGACGACCACTACTACGGCGTCATCAAGCCCCGGGTGCAGGCCTTCATGAAGGAGCTCAACGACGAGCTGTGGGACCTGGGCATACTGGCCAAGACCGAACACAACGAGGTGGCCCCCGCCCAGCACGAGCTGGCGCCCATCTTCACCACCACCAATATCTCCGTGGACCACAACCAGCTGACCATGGAGCTGATGCAGAAGGTGGCCCACCGGCACGGCATGGTTTGCCTGCTGCATGAGAAGCCCTTCAACTGCGTCAACGGCTCCGGCAAGCACAACAACTGGTCCATCGCCACCGACACCGGCGTGAACCTGCTGGACCCCGGCAACACGCCCTTTGAGAACGCACAGTTTCTGCTGTTCCTCTGCGCCGTGATCCAGGCGGTCGACGACTATCAGGACCTGCTGCGCATCTCCGTGGCCACCGCGGGCAACGACCACCGCCTGGGCGCCAACGAGGCCCCGCCCGCCGTGGTGTCCATGTTCCTGGGCGACGAGCTGAGCGAGGTGCTGGCCGCCATCGAGAACGAGTCCGACTACAACGGCCGCGACCAGCAGCAGCTCAAGATCGGCGTGCACGTGCTGCCCAGGTTCCCCAAGGATTCCACCGACCGCAACCGCACCTCGCCCTTCGCCTTCACCGGCAACAAGTTCGAGTTCCGCATGCCCGGCGCGTCGCTGTCCATGGCGAAGCCCAACATCGTCATCAACACCGCCGTGGCCGAAAGCCTGCGCCAGTTCGCCGACAAGCTGGAGGACGCCGCTGACTTCACCGCGGAGCTGCACAACCTGATCCGCGACACGGTCCGCGCCCACAAGCGCATACTCTTCAACGGCAACGGCTACGACGGCGGCTGGATCGGCGAGGCGCAGAAGCGGGGATTGATGAACCTGCCCACCACGCCCGACGCGCTGTCCCACCTGCTGGACGAGAAGAACGTCCGGCTGTTCGAGACCCACGGGGTCTACAGCGCCGCCGAGCTGCGCTCCCGCTACGAGATTCTGCTGGGCAACTACACCAAGGTCATCCACATCGAGGCCGAGACCATGATCGACATGGTCAATCGGTCCATACTGCCCGCCGTGTCCGACTTCTCCGCGCGGCTGTGCAGGAATGCCACCGCCAAGGCCGAATACGCCGGGACCGCCTGCGGGTACGAGAAGGCCCGGGCGCGGGAGCTCTGCCGCCTGTCCGACGAGATCTACACCGGCGTCAACGTGCTGGCCGAGGCCCTCAGCGCCGCAGACCGCGTGGACGGCACCCTGGAGCGGGCCATGCACTACAAGGACGACGTGGTCTCCGCCATGGCTGCCCTCCGCGCCGCCTGCGATACCGCCGAGTCCATGATGCCTGCTGAAGACTGGCCGTATCCGTCCTATATCGATATACTGTTCTCGGTGCGGTGAGGGGCTGACATTTGCCCTGTGCGATTAATGCAGAAAACAGGCATTGGGCATTAGTCGGGGTGACGACCTCTCAGTCAGCCTGCCGGCTGACAGCTCCCCTGGAAGGGGAGCCAAGAGAAATGACAGTGCGTCGGTCTCGGCTCCCCTTTCAGGGGAGCTGTCACGCGAAGCGTGACTGAGAGGTCGTTCTCCGTTATCTCAACAAACGCCTATTGATCGATCGTGCGAAGAATGGACAGCAGTCCTTATATCGACCAATATGAAAACCACCGCGAAACGCCGCTCATGAGCGTCCCGCGGTGGCTTTGATTATGCCATCAAAGAAAATCCTCGCGCATGGGGGAGAACACGTCGATCAGGGTGCCGGCCTCCAGGCAGAGCGTGCCGTGGGGGATGTCCGGGACGAAGGCCAGGGTGTCGCCGGGGCCCACCTCCACGGGTTCGCCGTCCACGGTGAAGCGGAAGCGCCCCGACCTGACGTAGGTGTTCTGGCAGTGGGGATGGGTGTGGACGCTGCCCACGCCGCCGGTCTCAAAGTTGACCTCCACGATCATCAGCCCCGGCTGGTACGCCAGCACCCGCCGCGTTACGCCCCCGCCCAGGTCCTTCAACGGTATGTCCTTCGAGTAGATCACATTTGCGCTCATGGGAAAACCTCCTTGTCATTATCGTATGCGTTGAATTGGTGGGAATCGGTGTCAATGGAGAATGGACAATGGACAATGGAGAATGGCGGTGCAAATCCTGCGGATTTGTTTGATTGAATGTAACGGTTCAGTCGGGGACTCCTTCCGACCCGCTTCGCGGCCCACCTCCCTCAAAGAGGGAGGCTTTTTGTACGGATAGAGATGCTGCCAGTTCCAAAAGGCTCCCGTCCAGGCTCCCTCCCCGAGGGAGCTGTCAGCCGCAGGCTGACTGAGGGAGTCATCCCGGGGCGACTGAATCATTACGATTGAATGCTGTAAGCGGCATATATACCGATTTTAATCAAAGAAATCCACAAGGATTTCCACATGAATTATCCATTCTCCATTTTCCATTCTCAATTACTTCGCCCTGTCTCCCATCCGCTCCTTCAGGTAGGCCCAGAGGTCGTCGTCGGGGACGCTGGCCTGGCCCCTGGGGAGAAGGTAGGCGCGGGTGGGGGCGACGTAGAGGTAGACGCAATTCTTGCGGCGGTAGGCGGCGGGGATGTCGGCCCAGCGGACGACCTGGGCGTCCTCCTTGCGCTGGTCGTTGGTGGCGCGGACGCCGTCGAAGTCCAGCCGCAGGGTGTAGACCCGCCGGGGCGGGTCCAGCTTTTGCCGCTCGGCCTGGAGGTTCACCTGGGAGAGGAAGCTGCCGATGTACACCAGCGGCAGACCCAGCCCCACCGCCAGCAGCACCGCCGCGATCAAGCCCGACTGGGGCCTGCGGCTCAAGAGCGCAACCGCCGCGAAGGCCGTCAATATCAGCGCGAACAGCGCCGGCCGCACCCACCGCTTGCGCAGCCGGAACATGTCGAACCGGCTGAACCGCTTGAAGGTCTTGGCGTCCAGGGTCACGGGGATTGTGATCTCGTTTGTCGTCATACGGATTACCTCGGTATCTGGTCAGTTCTGCGGAACAGCAGTGATCTGTCTGGGAGAGGGATTAGGGATTAGGGATTAGGGATTAGAAAAAGCCGGTGCCGCGATTCCTATTGAAAACAGTAACTGTTCAGTCCTGTGACAAACAGAGATTTGGCAGGCTGCGGGGGACGACCTCTCAGTCAGCCTAACGGCTGACAGCTCCCCTGGAAGGGGAGCC
>CADCAS010000071.1:0-11197 GCA_902799465.1 uncultured Eubacteriales bacterium | reverse complement strand
TTTCAGGGGAGCTGTCGCCGACGAAGTCGGTGACTGAGAGGTCGTTCCCCGTTGCCTCGGACAATCTCCACTTATCACAGCAGAACTGAATAGATACTGAAAACATTAAACAGTCCGCGCGGCAGCCACTATTTCTAATCCCTAATCCCTAATCCCTATTTCCTAATCCCTCCCCGTTGCTCTGTCGGGTGTCCACATCAGCTCTCCACCCTTCCCTCCGCCACAGCGCTGGGCTTCGTGCCGTACATCTGGCGGAAGGCGCGGTAGAAGGCGCTGTAGTCGGTGAAGCCGCACTCGGCGCAGGCGGACTGGGCCCCGGCTCCGGCGGCGATCATGGCGTGGGCGGCCTCCAGGCGGCAGCGGCGGACGCACTCGCCGGGGGTCATGCCGGTGAGGCGCTTGAACTGGCGGGTGAGGGTGTTCTTGTCCATGAAGAACAGCTCCGCCAGCCGGGAGACGGACAGGTCCTCGGTGAGGTGGGCCCCGATGTACTCGTACACCCGCAGCACCTCGGTGCTGCGCTGCTCGACGCGGGCGGGGACGGTGTGGCCGGTGGCGGACAGGTGGCGGCTCAAATGGATGAGCAGCTGGGTCACCATCAGCCGGCACAGCTCCGCGCCGCCCGGCTCCGCGCCGCCCGGCTCGCCCCGGCGCTTTTCCCGGAGCAGGCCGAACAGCAATTCCTGCATCAGCGCGCCGGTCTCGCGGTCCACGGCCACGCGGTTGCGGCCCCGGGTGTCCTCCCGAAGGGCGCGGCGGGCCTCCGGCAGGTCCTCGAGCAGCCGGTCGGCAAAGTCGGCGTTGATCCACAGGATCACCCGCTCCACCGGGCGGCGGGGGTCCTTGAATTCGGGGATGTGGGTCTCCCCGGGGCCGATCAGGAGCATCTCCCCCGGCTCCAGCGCGTAGCGCCGCCCCTCCACCGCCATGGTCACCCCGTCCGAGAGCAGGCAGTACAGCTCGTAAAAATCGTGCCGGTGGGGCGGCACCTCCGCGGAATAGGCGTCCACCCGGTGAAAGACCTCGTACTCGTTCCCCTTCATCACCTGCCGCGTCTCAAAGGCCGAGAGATAGGCGTGCTTCATGGCTTTGACCTCCGGGAAAAAGGCATTGGGCATCAGGCATCAGTGGGATTACGGCGAGGCCTTCATGCGTTTCAGGCTGTGGGGCGGCCTGTTTATTGGCGGACGCGAAGGCTGCGCCGGAAATCATAACCCGGCCGCCGCCCCGACTAATGCCTGTTGCCTGTTGCCTGTTGCCTGTTGCCTGTTGCCTCTGTCACTCTCCAAGCCAATACTACCATTGCCCTCATGATATTGCAATCATTATACAGCGGATTGATGTTTTTTGCAATGTTGTTACATGCTTCAACCATGTACTTTTTACAAAATTTGTGCTTAAATAAATACAGTGCACTAATAGGTGGGAATCCAAGGCGGCAAACCGCCTGGAAGATAGATAAGGAGGAAAATCCCAATGAAGAAGCTGTTTAGCATCGTGCTGGTCCTGGTCATGCTGATGAGCTGCGCCGCGGCTCTGGCCGAGGGTGCCATCACCCTGACCTATGCCGAGGTCAATCCCGTGGAAGGCACCGTCGTGGGCGACGTGGCCCTGGCCTTCAAGGAGAAGCTCGAGGAGCTGTCCGGCGGCTCCGTGCTGGTCGACATCCAGGCCAACGGCGTCATGGGCGACGAGAAGACCGTGCTGGCCAACATCCTGGGCGGCGACACCTCCGTGGACATCGTCCGCATCTCCGCCTTCGCGCTGAACCAGTATGGCGCGCAGAAGAGCGTCTTCCTGACCCTGCCCTATGTGTTCACCAGCGAGGATCACTATTGGAAGTTCGTCGAGAGCGACCTGGCCAAGAGCATGCTGGCCGAGTCCAAGGAAGTCGGCCTGCCCTTCAACGGCTTGGCCTACGGCGAGGAGGGCTTCCGTCACTTCTTCTCAAAGGTCGAGATCAAGACCATCGACGACCTGAAGGGCCTGAAGATCCGCGTGTCCGACGATCCCATCATGACCGGCATGATCCAGGGCCTGGGCGCCGCCTTCACCCCCGTCTCCTTCGGCGAGCTGTACACCAGCCTGCAGACCGGCGTCGTGGATGCCGCTGAGCAGCCCATCACCAACTACCTGTCCAACTCCTTCCAGGAGGTCGCGCCCTATCTTCTGAAGGACGGCCACACCCTGGGCACCATCGAGCTGATCGCCACCGACAACGCCCTGGCCAAGCTGTCCGACGAGCAGAAGGCCATGGTCCAGGAGGCCGCCGACTACGCCATGCAGAAGTGCAAGGAGTCCGTCGTCGCCAAGCAGGCCGAGGCCGAGCAGAAGCTGATCGACATGGGCTGCACCGTCACCGAGGTCGAGGACAAGACCCCCTGGCAGGAAGCCACCAAGGGCGTGCTGGAGGCCAACATCGCCGGCATGGAGGATATCTACGAGCAGATCCTGGCGCTGCAGTAATGCGCGCAGCGAAAACCTGAGCGTAAAAACCCATCCGGGGGCGCAGGGATTGACCCCTGCGCCCCTTGATAGTTTTCGGGGGCATATCCCACAAACGGGAGCTTGTTTCAATTGAGAATGGAGAATGGAAAATGGAGAATGGATGTTGAAATCCTCGCGGATTTCTTTGATTAAAAGACCGTCAATAAGCGCAACAGCGCCGCTTGTCATGATTAATCAAACAAATCCGCAGGATTTGCGCCGCCATTTTCCATTCTCCATTTTCCATTCTCAATTCTCAATTCGGCGTACATCCGCCAAATTCAAATGCGCTCATTAACGACTTCCCACTATCCGCAACAAGGAGGCTGTCCAAATGCACGCTTTTTTCCAGACGCTGGAAAAGATCAAGCCCGTCTATGACTGGGCGTACAAGATCATGCTGCTGATCTGCAAGCTGTTGCTGATCACGGATATCATCATCACCTCGGTTACCGTGGCGGGGCGCTACTTCCCGTTCTTCACCGCGCCGCACTGGAGCGAGGAGATCATACTGACCCTGATGGTCTACATGGCGGTGCTCTCGGCCACGCTGGCCATCCGCAAGCGCAGCCACATCCGCATGACCGCCTTTGACAACTACCTGCCCCGCAAGGCGCTGATCGTCCTGGACCTGGTGGCGGATCTGGCCGTGCTGATCCTGGGCGTGATCCTGCTGGTGGAGGGCGCGAAGGTGGTCAGCCCCACCGGCAATATCGCCAAGTTCGCCAAGTACTCCTCCCTGCCGCAGCTGAGCCAGATCTGGATGTACATGCCCGTGCCGGTGGCCGGCGTTGGCATGATCATATTCGAGCTGGAGCAGGTATTCCAGCACATTGAGGAGTTCTACAAGCCCGACAACGGAAAGGAGGCGCAGGCGTAATGTCCGGTGAAAATCTTTCCACCCTGATCCTGCTGGGGAGCTTTCTGCTGATGGTGTTCCTGCGGTTCCCCATCGCCTATTCCGTGGGCATCTCTACGGTGCTGTGTCTGATCTCCATGGGCCAGAACCTGAGCGTGCTGCCGATGCAGATGGTCAAGGGCGTGTGGTCCTTCAGCCTGATGGCCGTGCCCTTCTTCATCACCATGGGCGTGCTGATGGGCTCGGGCGGCATCTCCGAAAAGCTGATCGCGCTGGCAAACAGCCTCGTCGGCTGGATGCGCGGCGGCCTGGCCATGGTCAACATCGTGGCCTCCTACTTCTTCGGCGGCATCTCCGGCTCCGCCTCCGCGGACACCGCGTCGCTGGGCTCCATACTGATCCCCATGATGGTGGACCAGGGCTATGACGCCGACTTCTCCACCGCCGTCACCATCACCTCCTCCTGCGAGGGCCTGCTGGTGCCGCCCAGCCACAACATGGTCATCTACGCCACCACCGCCGGCGGCATCTCGGTGGGCGCGCTGTTCATGGCGGGCTACCTGCCCGGCGCGCTGCTGGCGCTGAGCCTGATGGTGGGCTCCTACATCATCTCCGTCAAGCGCAGCTATCCCAAGGGCGACAAATTCTCGCTGATGGGCTTTCTGAAGCAGCTGGGCACCTCCGTGTGGGCGCTGGCCGCCATACTGATCGTCATCGTGGGCGTGGTCGGCGGCGTGTTCACCGCCACCGAGTCCGCCGCCATCGCGGTGCTCTATTCGCTGTTCGTGTCCGTGTTCGTATACAAGGGCCTGAACTGGAAGGGCGTCTGGAACGCGCTGGAGGGCTGCATCGACACCCTGGCCATCGTGCTGATCCTGATCTCCCTGTCCGGCGCGTTCGGCTACTGCCTGACCAATCTGCACGTGCCCGCCAAGGCCGCCAGCATGATCACCAGCGTGTCCAGCAATCCCGTCGTCATCGCGCTGCTGCTGAACCTGATTTTGCTGATCCTGGGCATGATCATGGACATGGCGCCCATCATACTGATCGCCACGCCCATACTGCTGCCCGTGGCCACCTCCATCGGCATCAGCCCCATCCAGTTCGGCATCATGGTGGTCCTGA
This sequence comes from uncultured Eubacteriales bacterium, assembly GCA_902799465.1. GTDB lineage: Bacteria > Bacillota > Clostridia > Christensenellales > Aristaeellaceae > UBA2862. The sequence goes on along the minus strand of CADCAS010000071.1, from coordinate 6,726 downwards.
ACTGCGGCATCGGCCTGCTGACCCCGCCCGTGGGCGCGGTGCTGTTCATCGGCTCCGCCGTGGCCAAGCGGCCCATGGAGAAGGTCGTCAAGGCCACCCTGCCCTTCTATCTGTGCATGCTCATCACCCTGCTGCTGCTGACCTTTATCCCGGCCATCAGCCTGTGGCTGCCCAGCCTGTTCGGCTACGCGGTCTGATATAACCCCACCTTTGAACGGAGTGAAGTCCCATGAAAATGACATTCAGGTGGTACGGCTCCAAGGCGGACCCGATACCGCTCAAGTACGTGAAGCAGATCCCCGGCATGACGGGCCTGATGGGCCTGCTGGACAAGCCCGCGGGCGTGGACTGGCCGGAGGATGAGTTTAAGGCCCTGGTCAGCGAGGTGCACGACGCCGGGCTGGAGCTGGAGGTCATCGAGTCCGTCAACGTCCACGAGGACATCAAGATGGGCCTGCCCAGCCGGGATGAATACATCGACAATTACATCTCCACCATCCGCATGCTCTCCCGCAACGGCGTGAAGGTCATCATCTACAACTTCATGCCCGTGTTCGACTGGCTGCGCACCGACCTGGCCCGGGTGATCCCCGAGGACGGTTCCAACAGCCTGTACTTCGACGAGAAGGACCTGGGCGAGATGGGCCCGATGGAGATCGTCCGCAAGACCGCCGAGGACTCCAAGGGCTTCACCCTGCCCGGCTGGGAGCCCGAGCGGCTGGCGCTGCTGGAGAAGACCCTCAAGCAGTACGAGGGCATGACCGGCGACGACCTGCGGGTCCACTACAAGTACTTCCTCGACGCGGTCATCCCCGTGTGCGAGGAGGTGGGCGTCAGGATGGCGTGCCATCCCGACGATCCCGCCTGGCCCATCTTCGGCCTGCCCCGCATCGCCCACACCGTGGAGCAGTATGACAAGATCGTCGCGCTGCACGACAGCCCGGCCAACACCGTCTGCCTCTGCACCGGCTCCCTGGGCTCCAATCCCGACAACGACGTGCCCGCCGCCATCCGCCACTTCGGTCAGATGAACCGCATCGGCGCGATGCACGTTCGGAACGTCAAGTACCTGGGCCATCACCACTTCCGGGAGGCGGCCCACCTCTCCTCCACCGGCGATCTGGATATGTACGCCATCATGAAGGCCATCCACGACACCTGCCCCGACACCTATGTCCGCCCCGACCACGGGCGCATGATCTGGGACGAGCAGGGGAGGCCAGGGTACGGCCTGTACGACCGGGCGCTGGGCGCGGCCTATCTCAACGGCCTCTGGGAGGCCATCTGCCGGGAAAACGATTGATCTGTGAGGTGATTTGCCATGCAACTCAATTATAGAGGGATTCAGGATACCGCTGTCTGGGAATCGGCTGGCGTGAAATTGCCGAAGCACGACTGGAAGGCCATGTGCGCCGAGACCGAGCAGAATCCTGTGTGGGTCCACTTCGGCGCGGGCAATATCTTCCGCATTTTTGTGGCTGGCCTGCAGCAGCGGCTGCTGGACAAGGGTTTACAGAAGTCCGGCATCGTGGCGGTGGAGACCTTCGACAACGAGGTCGTCGAAAAGATCTACGTGCCCCACGACTCCATGACCCTGGCGGTGAGTCTGCTGGCGGACGGCGGCATCGACAAGTCGGTGGTGGCGTCCATCGCGAAGGGCGTGGTGGTCGGCGGCGCGGACGGCTGGAACGAATTGAAGGAGATCTTCAAAAAGCCCAGCCTCCAGATGCTGTCCTTCACCATCACCGAGAAGGGCTACGCGCTTCGGGACATGAAGGGCGAGCTGACCCCCGTGGCAAAGGGCGACATCGAGGCCGGCCCCTTCCATCCCCGCCACGCCATGGGCGTGGTGGCGGCGCTGCTGCTGGAGCGCTTCAACAATGGCAAAACGCCTATCGCCGTGGTGTCCATGGACAACTGCTCCCACAACGGCGAAAAGCTGCGCGCGGGCGTGACGGAGATCGCCCACGCATGGCAGAAGCAGGGCTTCGTGTCCGCGGCCTTCGTGAACTGGCTGGAGGATGAGACGCAGGTGTCCTTCCCCTGGTCCATGATCGACAAGATCACCCCCCGGCCCGCCGAGGCGGTGGAAAAGCAGCTGACGGCGCTGGGCATCGAGGACATGGCCCCCATCGTCACCGCCAAGCATACCTACATCGCGCCCTTCGTCAACGCAGAGGCGCCCCAGTACCTTGTCATCGAGGACCGCTTCCCCAACGGGCGTCCCCCGCTGGAGGCGGCTGGGGTCTACATGACCGACCGGGAGACGGTGAACAAGACCGAGCGCATGAAGGTCACCACCTGCCTGAATCCGCTGCACACGGCGCTGGCGGTGTACGGCTGCCTGCTGGGCTTTGAGAAGATCTGCGACGAGGTGCGGGACCCCGAGCTGAAGAAGCTCATCGAGCGCATCGGCTACGACGAGGGCCTGCCCGTGGTCACCGACCCCGGCATACTCTCCCCGAGGGCGTTCATCGACGAGGTGGTCACCCAGCGCCTGCCCAATCCCTTCATGCCCGACACCCCCCAGCGCATCGCCACCGACACCAGCCAGAAGATCCCGATCCGCTTCGGCGAGACCATCAAGAGCTACGCCGCCGACCCGGAGCGCGACCCCGCCGCGCTGACCGCCATCCCCCTGGCCATCGCCGGGTGGCTGCGGTATCTGCTGGGCGTGGACGACAAAGGCGCGGAGATGGCCGTCAGCCCCGACCCGATGCTGGGCACCCTCCAGGAGGCCCTGAGCGGCGTCAGGCTGGGCGACCCCGCCTCCGCCGAGGGGCGGCTGGATGCCATCCTCGCAAACGCCAACCTCTTCGGCTGCGACCTCAACGCGGTCGGCCTCGCGGACAAGGTCAGGGGCTATTTCGCCGAGCTGATCGCCGGTCCCGGCGCGGTGCGCGCGACGCTGAAGAAATACCTGGGTTAAAGGGAGCAACATGATCCCATCAATAAAAAACAATAAGAAAAGGGGACGATACCCATGCTGAATCTGAATCTGAAACCCGCAAACGAATGCAAGTACGACGCGGTATCCCTGGGCGAAATCATGCTGCGGCTGGACCCCGGCGAGGGGCGCATCCGCACGGCCCGCGAGTTCAAGGCCTGGGAGGGCGGCGGCGAGTACAACGTGGTCCGCGGCCTGCACAAGTGCTTTGGCATGCACACCGGCGTGCTGACCGCCTTCGCGGACAACGAGGTGGGCCGGCTGCTCAAGGACCTGATCGAGCAGGGCGGCGTGGACACCGATCTGATCTACTGGAAAAAGACCGACGGCATCGGCCGCATCTGCCGCAACGGCCTGAACTTCACCGAGCGCGGCTTCGGCATCCGCGGCGCTGTGGGCTGCTCCGACCGCGCCAACACCGCCATCTCCCAGGCCCGCCCCGAGGACTTCGACTTTGAGCACGTGTTCGGCGAGCTGGGCGTGCGCTGGCTGCACACCGGCGGCATCTACGCGGCGCTGTCCGAGCAGAGTTGCGAGACCGTCATCGCCGCCTGCAAGACCGCCAAGAAGTACGGCACCCTGATCTCCTATGACCTGAACTATCGCCCCTCCATGTGGTCCGCCATCGGCGGCCTGGAGAAGGCCCGCGAGGTCAACAAGGAGGTCGCCAAGTACGTCGACGTCATGATCGGCAACGAGGAGGACTTCACCGCCTGCCTGGGCCTCAAGGTCGAGGGCAACGACGAGAATCTCAAGTCCCTGAACCTGGACGGCTATTACAAGATGATCGAGCAGGCCGCCAGGGAGTATCCCAACTTCAAGGCCATCGCCACCACCCTGCGCACCGTCAAGACCGCCACCGTCAACGACTGGAAGGCCATCTGCTGGGCCGACGGCAAGGTGCACATGTCCAAGGCCTATGACGGCCTGGAGATCCTGGACCGCGTGGGCGGCGGCGACAGCTTCGCCTCCGGCCTGATCTACGGCCTGATGACCACCGGCGACCCCGAGAAGGCCGTCAACTACGGCGCGGCCCACGGCGCGCTTGCGATGACCACCCCCGGCGACACCTCCATGGCCACCGTCGGCGAGGTCGAGGCCATCATGGGCGGCGCGGGCGCCCGCGTGAAGCGCTGACAGCATTTAAGGAGCTGCGGAGGCGGCAGCCATGCGGGCGTTTGAGGAACCGAGTGCTCAATGAGGCCGAGGCGGAAAAGATCGCCGGCGGCAAGCGCCGCTTCGATCCGAAGAAGAACCTGACGGAGGAGGCGCTTCAAAGACGGCTCGCCCGGGAGGACTGAGGCTGATACTGTTCTCAATCCGTAACTGTTCAGTCGTTGACTCCTTCCGACCCGCTTCGCGGGCCACCTCCCTCCGAGGGAGCTGGCAGCCGCAGGCTGACTGAGGGAGTTGAGGGAGCTGTCAGCCGCAGGCTGACTGAGGGAGTCATCCCTGAGCAACTGAATAGTCACCTCACTCCAAATATAGATTATCCAAAAGGGAGGTCGATCCCCATGTTTCTGGACAAGGATTTCCTGCTGAACACCGAGACGGCGAAGCGGCTGTATCACGAGGCCGCGGAGCAGTGCCCCATTATTGACTATCACTGCCACATCAATCCCCGTGAAATCTACGAGGATCGCAAATACGACAGCATCACCCAGGTGTGGCTGGGCGGCGACCACTACAAATGGCGCCTGATGCGCTCCGCGGGCGTGCCGGAGAAGTTCATCACCGGCACCGAGACCACCGACAAGGAAAAGTTCATGAAGTGGGCCGAGGTGCTGGGCAAGGCCATCGGCAATCCGCTGTATCACTGGAGCCACCTGGAGCTGCGCCGCTTCTTCGGCTATGAGGGCGTGCTGAACAGGGATACCGCCGAGGCGGTCTACGACATGGCCAACGCCAAGCTGCACGAGGCGGGCTACAGCGTGCGGGGCCTCATCAACATGTCCAACGTCGAGACCATCTGCACCACCGACGATCCCGTGGACTCCCTGGAGTGGCACGAGAAGCTGGCCGCCGACAAGTCCTTCAAGACCGCCGTGCTGCCCGCCTGGCGTCCCGACAAGGCTATGAACCTGGAGAAGGAGACCTATCTGGACTATGTCCAGCAGCTGGCCGACGTCTCCGGCGTGAGGATCGACAGCTTCGAGGCGCTGAAAAAGGCCCTGGCGCTGCGCATGGACTTCTTCCATGCGCACAACTGCCGCCTGAGCGACCACGCCCTGAACTACGTGATGTACGCGCCCGCCGACGCCGAAAGGGTGGAGGCCGTCTTCAAGGCCCGCCTGAACGGGACCCTGCCCACCCCCGAGGAGGAGAACATCTTCAAGTTCGCCTTCATGACTTTCGTGGCGGGCGAGTACGTGAAGCGCGGCTGGGCCATGCAGCTGCACTACGGCTGCCGCCGGGACAACAACCGCACCATGTTCGCCAGGATGGGCCCCGATACCGGCTTCGACTGCGTGGACAACTTCGCGCCCTCGGCGCAGACCGCAGCGTTCCTGGGCCACCTGGAGGCGCAGGGCTGCCTGCCCAGGACCATACTGTACTCCCTGAACACCAACGACAACGCCGCCATCGACAGCATTCTGGGCTGCTTCCAGAATGAGAAGGCCGTGGGCTACATCCAGCACGGCTCCGCCTGGTGGTTCGACGATCACTTCGACGGCATGGTGGACCAGCTCAAGTCCCTGGCCGCCCGCGGCTATCTGGCCGGCTTCGTGGGCATGCTCACCGACAGCCGCAGCTTCCTGAGCTATCCGCGCCACGAGTACTTCCGCCGCATCCTCTGCCGCGTCATCGGCGAGTGGGTCGAGGAGGGCATGTTCCCCGACGATTTCGACACCCTGGCCGGGATCGTCCGCGACATCAGCTACGGCAACGCCAAGCGGTACTTCGGGTTCGCGGAGAAATAAAATATCACGGATAAAGAGAGAGGGGAGGGCCGCGCAAAAACCCGCGGCGCCTCTCATCCCCATTGATGAAAAGGAGGAATTTCATATGCTTACTGTTGAACAGGTCGCGGCGTGCGGCGTCGTGCCGGTGGTCGTATTGGAGGACGAGGCGCAGGCGGTGCCCACCGCCAAGGCGCTGCTGGCGGGCGGCATCAACGCCATGGAGATCACCTTCCGCACCGCCGCGGCCAAGGGCTCCATCGCCAAAGTGGCCAGGGAGGTCCCCGAGATGATCGTAGGCGCGGGCACCGTGGTGAATCTGCAGAACCTGCATGACGCCGTCGACGCGGGCGCGAAGTTCATCGTCTGCCCCGGCTCCGATCCCGAGCTCACCGCCGAGGCCATCAAGCTCAACGTGCCCATCACTCCCGGCGTGGTCACCCCCAGCGAGATCATGATGGGCCTCAAGCTGGGCCTGAAGGTGTTCAAGTTCTTCCCCGCGGAGACCTTCGGCGGCCTCAAGACCATCAAGGCCCTGTGCGGCCCCTTCCCGCAGATCAAATTCCTGCCCACCGGCGGCATCAACCAGGCCAACGCCGCCGAGTACTTCAAGAACCCCAAGATCCTCGCCGTGGGCGGCAGCTGGATGGTCACCAAGGACATGGTCGCCGCCGGCGATTTCGAGGGCATCACCGCCAAGTCCAAGGCCGCGACGGATCTGTTCAAGGAGATCAGGGGCTGATATCGAATCGAGAACGACATAAAGAGGAGGATGATTCCCATGGCACAGTTGAATTACGAGGTGCTGAAGCAGTCCGGTTATCAGGGCTATGTGCTTGAGAGCGCGCCGGAAAAGGTGATGCAGTTCGGCGAGGGCAA
>CADCAS010000070.1 GCA_902799465.1 uncultured Eubacteriales bacterium | reverse complement strand
TGTATTGTATCGGTATATGGCAGGCGGCCATTGGCCGCCCCAAACAACGCGCGGCAGCTGCTATTAATTCCTCATTCCTAATTCCTCATTCCTAATTCTTCCAGATAAATCCCAATTTATCACAACAGGACTGAATAAATACATTTCAGGTATTATATCCCTACAGTGCTGTAGATAAACAAACATCACCTGAACCACACAAAATCGCAGAAGGCGATGAACAGCGCGAACACCGCGCCGAAGATCAGGGCCACCGCCAGCGCGGCGCGCACGGCGGCCCAGAGGTAGAGTCGCCACTGGTCGGGGGAGAGGTCGCTGTCCCCGCGGGGCTGCGCCTCCCCTTCGCGCTTCCTGAACCAGGGCATGCCGTCCACGTTCATGTCGACGATGGTCCTGCCGTCGTCCCCCTCGGGCAGCTTGGCCCGCCTGTCACGCGCCACGGCCTACGAGACCGCCTTTCCCGCTCTGTCCATGATCTCCCTGGCCCGGGCCTTCGCGTCGGCATCGTCGTACAGATGGCAGGCGCAGAAGTGCCCCGGCTCCACCTCCAGCCACTCCGGCGGCGCGTGCTTGCACACCTCCTGGCAGTGGGCGCAGCGGGTGTGGAACTTGCACCCCGCTGGCGGGTTGGCGGGCGAAGGAATGCTGCCCTGGAGGATGATCCTATGCAGCTGTGCGTCGGGATCGGGGATGGGGATGGCAGAGAACAGCGCCTGGGTGTAGGGATTCAGCGGCTTTGCATAGATCTTCTCCGTCTCGGCGTACTCCACCATGCTGCCCAGGTACATCACGCCCACGGTGTCGGAGATGTGCTCCACCACCGACAGGTCGTGGGAGATGAACAGGTAGGTCAGCCCGAAGTCGCTCTGGAGCTTCTTGAGCAGGTTGATGATCTGAGCCTGTATGGACACGTCCAGTGCGGACACCGGTTCGTCGCAGACGATGAAGTCGGGCGACAGCGCCAGCGCCCGCGCGATGCAGATGCGCTGCCGCTGGCCGCCGGAAAACTCGTGGGGATAGCGGTCCTTGTAGTATTCGGGCAGGCCGCATACCTCCATGACCCGGCTGATGTAGTCGTCGAACTCCTCCGGGGGCACGATGCCGTGCTCGCGCACCGCCTCGCCGATGATCTCGCCCACGGGCAGCCTGGGCGACAGGCTGGAATAGGGGTCCTGGAACACGATCTGCATCCGCGGCCGCAGCCTGCGAAGCTCCTCCTTGCTCAAGGCGAATATATCCTGCCCGCCCAGCCGCACCTCGCCGGAGGTCTTTTCCTGGAGCCGCAGTATCGTCCGCCCGCAGGTGGACTTGCCGCAGCCCGATTCGCCCACCAGGCCCATGGTCTCGCCCCGCCTGATCTTGAAGCTGACCCCGTCCACGGCCTTGACGTTGCCGATGGTGCGCTTGAATATGCTGGACTTGATGGGGAACCACTTGACCAGGTTCTCGACCTCGAGCAGGTATTCGCTTTGCGCGTTGTTGATGTCCGTCATTTCAAAAGCGCCTCCACGTCCACAGATTTGGGATACCCGATGACCTCCCCCTGGTCCATGAACCGATAGCAGCTGACCACATGGGTGTCGCTGATGCGGATCTCGGGCGGGTACTGACCGGCGCAGCGCTCGCAGGTCATCTCGCAGCGGTCCCGGAAGTAGCAGTAATCGGGCATCTCCACGGGGTTGGGCACGCTGCCGGGGATGTTGTAGAGCTCGTCCACCTTCCTGCCCACCACGGGCTTGGAGCGCATGAGACCGATGGTATAGGGATGGGCGGGATGATGGAAGATATCCTCTGTGGTGCCCTTCTCCACCACGCGCCCGGCGTACATGACCACCACGTAGTCGGCCATGCCGGCCACCACGCCCAGGTCATGGGTGATGAGCATGATGGAGGAGTTGAGCTTGTCCTTAAGGTTTTGCAGCAGATCCAGGATCTGGGCCTGTATGGTCACGTCCAGCGCGGTGGTGGGCTCGTCGGCGATGATGAGCGCCGGAGAGCAGGCCAGCGCGATGGCGATGCACACCCTCTGCCGCATGCCGCCGGACAGCTCATGCGGGTACATGTCGTAGACGCCCTCCTTGTTGGCGATGCCCACCAGCTGGAGCATCTCCAGCGTCCGGGCCTTGACGTCCTCCCTGGACATCTCGGGATGGTGGAGCAGCGTCACCTCGTCCACCTGCTGCCCGATGCGAAAGACCGGGTTCAACGCGGTCATCGGCTCCTGGAAGATCATGGAGATGCGGTTGCCGCGGATCTTCTCCATGACGGCGTTGGGGGTATCCACGATGTTGTAGGCCTTCCCGTCGCCCAGGTTGAAGCGGATCTCCCCGCCCACGGTCTGCCCGCTGGGCCGCTGCAAAAGCTGCATCAGCGACAGGCTGGTGACGGACTTGCCGCACCCGGACTCGCCCACGATGCCCACGGTCTTGCCCACGGGCACGTCGTAGCTGACGCCGTCCACGGCCCTGACCACGCCCACGTCGGTGAAGAAGTAGGTGCAGACGTTGTCAAACTCCACCACGTTGTTTATGTCGCGCATCTGCGTGGTGTAGAGCGACTCGTCCTTCCCGGCGTCGGCGCGGGCCTTCTCCAGCTTCCGGGTCACCCGGCGGTTGAACCGCGTGATGCGCCGCGACTCCCTGCCGGAGATGTACGAACTCTTTTTCTTTTCATTGGACATATCCGACACCTCCTATCGCTTGGCCTTCGGGTCGTAGGCGTCGCGCAGGCCGTCGCCCACGAAGTTGAAGGCGATGACCGTCACGCAGATGAGCAGTCCCACGGGGATCCAGATGAAGGCGTAGTGCTGCATGGCCGATGCCGAGGACACGGAGTTGATGATGGTACCCCAGGTGGCCAGCGGGTGCTTGACGCCCAGGCCCAGGAAGGACAGCGTGGACTCGGTCAGTATGACGCCGCCCATGCCCATGGTAGCCTGCACGATCAGCTGGGGCATGATGTTGGGGACCAGGTGGTGGAAGATGCGGTCCCTGACCCGTATGCCGGTGGCCTCGGTGGCCACCATGAACTCCTGCTCGCGCAGGGTCAGGATCTGGCCGCGCACCAGCCGCGCCACGCTGGCCCAGCCCATGATGCCCAGCGCCGCCATCATCACGATCAGTCGGATGTAGGTGTCCATGCGCAGCGCGTCCATCAGCGCGCCGATGATGATCATGATGGGCATGTAGGGCAGGCAGTAGAAGATGTCCACCAGGCGCATGATGAGCATGTCCACCCAGCCGCCGTAGTAGCCGGACAGTCCGCCCATGATGACGCCCAGGAAGGTCTCCAGGAACACCACCACGAAGCCCACCATCAGCGACACCCGGCCGCCGTACATGATGCGCGCCAGCACGTCGAAGCCGTCGCCGTCGGTGCCCAGCGGATGCTGCCTTGAGGGCGCGTCAAACATGTTGATGACGTAGATGACCTGCTCGCAGTTGACCACGTACTCGCCGGTCTGGCTGCGGGTGAGCTTCAGCTCCGTCTCCTGACAGCTGACGTTGCCCGCCTCGTCCGTCACGTACTCGCCGGTCTCGGTCTGCATGGGCAGGTCGTAGGTGATGACGCCCTCGCGCGCGTCGGCGGCGGCCATCTCCAGCGCCTTCTCCGTCAGCGCCTTCTTCAGCCCGTACTCCATGGTGTCGTCGCCGTTGTAGCGGCGCACGGAGAAGGGGGTCAGCTCCATGAACTCCGCCCCGTCCGCGCCGCGCACCACCCAGCCGCCCTCCTCGGCGGCCAGGGTCCACGACTGGCCCTCGGCCTCAAACGCGCCGTCCCCGGCGGTGGCCAGCAGGGCCTGCCTGAGCATTTCGTCGGACACTTCCTGACCCACCTCGTAGGTGGACACCGTCAGGCGGCTGTACACCCGCGCCGGCTGGGGATCGGTCATGCGCAGGGCGGTGACGCTGTCCTCGTCGCCCGTCAGCACGTAGGCCGCGCCGTCGTACTCAAACCCGGACGCGCCGCCCTCCGCGGCGGCGTTCAGCGCGGCCTCAAAGCCCGCGTCCAAGGCCTCGCCGACGTAGCGAAGCCCGTCGCTTGTCGCGGAGATGGCGTAGGACTTGGCCTTCCCCCGCGCGTAGGTGTAGGTCACCCCGTCCAGCTCAAAGCTGCCGCCCTTGGCGTTTTTGGCGATGGCGTCGGCCGCGGCGGCCTCCAGCCCCTCCACGGCTTCGCCGTCAAAGGTCAGCTTCTTGCCCACCAGGCTGTAGGTGCCCACGGACACCTGGGATTCGCCCAGCTCGCAGACTGCCTCCATTTCGGACGCGGAGGCCAGATACACGTCCTCCGCCAGCCGATGCACGCGGTAGCCCTGCTCCTCGCCCATGATGTAGTCGTCCTCGCCGGCCATGCCCTTGATGATGGAATTCATCTTGTTGTTGACCGAGCGCTCGATCCGCGCCCCGTCGGACACGTCCAGCCCGGTGTAGGCGGTGTTTTCCTTCACCATGCCGTAGTCCACGTTCCTCGGCTCATACTTGTAGAAGATCTGCTTCTGCCCGTAGGGATAGAACAGCGGCCCCAGGAAGGAGAACAGGAACATCAGTATCAGCATCACCGACCCGAACACCGCCAGCCGGTTGCGGATGAACCGCTTGAACACCTGCCGCCCCGGGGAAAGTACCTTCACGCGGGACAGGTCGTCCAGCTTCACATCGCCATTTGAGTTTTTCTGAGGCGCCTCGGCCTTTCGCCGCTTCAGGACCTCGTTGAGATTGTAATTGCTCATGTCCGCCCCTCCTCAGCTCAGCCTGACCCGGGGGTCCACCGCCGCGTACAGCAGATCGGAGATCAGATTCCCCAGCAGGGTCAGTATCGAGATAAAGGCCAGGTAGAACATGATAAAGGGGATGTCCGCCTGGGTCATGGAGGTATAGGAGGCGTAGCCAATGCCGCGGATGGAGAACAGCGTCTCCGTGATCAGCGCGCCGGAAAACAGCCCCGGCAGCGTGCCGCCCAGCATGGTCACCAGCGGGATGAAGGTGTTGCGGAAGGCGTGGCGGTTGATGACCGTCTTCTCCGGCACGCCCTTGGCGCGGGCGGTGCGGATGTAATCGGCGCTGAGCACCTCCAGCATATTGGTACGGGTGTAGCGCATCAGGCCACCGATGGAGATGATGACCAGCGTCACCAGCGGCAGCACGAAATGCCTGGCCACATCCAGGAATTTTCCGAAGTCAGACAGGGCCATGTAGTTGCGCCCCTGCATGCCCGACAGGTCGAACCAGCCGAGCTTCACCGAAAACACGTACTTCAAAACCGTGGCCACGAAGAAGGTGGGCATGGAGATGCACACCATGGCCACCACCGTGGTGAAATAATCCGTAAAGCTGTACTGCTTCCGCGCGGCCACGATGCCCAGCGGAATGGCGATCATGACCTCAAAGATAAAGGACACGAAGCCCAGCGCGAAGCTGTACCAGACCGTGTTGTGGAATACCTGCGTCACCGGGATGGTCCAGGCCCAGCTGTCGCCCCAGTTGCCCCGGACGGCGTTGCCGAGCCACACAAAATAGCCGCCCACCACGCCCTTGTCCATGCCGTACTGGGCGTTCAGGTCCGCCAGCCACTCCGCGTAGCTCTTCGTCGCCCCAGGCCGCGAGGCCAGCTCCCGCGCCTTGGTCTCCACATATCCCGAGGGCATGTTGTACATCAGCACGTAGATGATGAACATGACGAAGAACAGTATCAAAACGCTGTAGGCCAGGCGCTTGACCGTATACTTCAACATTCTTGCTTCCCCACCTTTTGAGTAATAGGACATCAGGCGGCGCGGCCTCCGTATGCGCATACAGGGCCGCGCCGCATCCCCGGCCAATGTCCGATTCAAAAGCCCGTCGGGCAAGGCCAAACTAAGCCCTTACTTGATCGCCATCGTCTCGATCTCGGCGTACCAGTTCCAATAGGGGGTCATATCCTGAGCGATGGTGTCGATGTCGATGCGCTGGGTGGAGAAGGTGGTGCATTCCTTGCGCTGATACAGCGGCAGCTCGCAGCCCCAGTCCATGATGATCTCCATGGCGTCCTTGTAGATGCTCTTGCGCTCCTCGGTGTCGGCGCTGGCGCGGCCGGCCACGATCAGCTCGTCCAGGGCGGGATCGTCCAGGGAATAGTGGTTGGAGTTGGTGCCCTTGCCGTGGGCGTTGTCGCTGTGATAGACCTGGGTCATGTCGGGGTCCACGGTGGCCTGCCAGGCGGCGGCCCACATCATGGCGGTGTTGCCCTCCAGGGCGTTGTTCCACACGGAGGTACCCACGTCGTTGACCTGCAGGGTGATGCCCAGCTCGCTGAGCACATTGCTGGCGGCCACGGCCACGCCGTAGGCGGGATGATCCTGCACGCCCGCGCCGGGAATCATGACCTCGTAGGTCTCGGTGACGTCGGTGAACTTGCCCTCGGCGTCGTCCCAGGTGAAGCCGGCGGCCTTGAAGAAGCCGATGGCGGCCTCGCGGGCGGCGGCGTAGCGCTGCTCCTCGCTCATGGAGGCGTCATAGATGGGATTGCCGTCCACGTCCAGTGAATAGGCGTTGCGATAGCCCGGATCGGCGGGCTTGGGCGCGGCCCAGCTGGTGTTGGAGATGGGATACTGGATGACGGAGGCGCGGTCGCCGTAGTAGGAGTTGATGACGGTGTCGCGATACACGCTGAACAGGGTCATGAAGCCCTTGCGCAGGGCCTTGGAGGCGTCGGAGGCGGGCTCGCCGTTGATGTTCACCAGATCGGCGTTGATGCCCAGATAGCCGTAGCCGCGATAGTCCACCAGCTCGGTGGTGATGACGTCGCCGGTCAGCTCGCCGTTGCCGTTGCCATCGCAGATGGCCTTCACGGTGTCCTCGCTGATGGAGGGCGCGGCCAGGTCGAAGGAGCCGGTGATGATGCCGGGCACGTAGTCGCTGTCCTGCAGGACCTCCTGCATCTGGATGTAGGGGATTTTGGGTTCGCCCTTGAAGTAGGTGGGATTGGCCTTCAGGGTGACCACGCCGTTGTCATAGCCCTCGAACACGAAGGGGCCGGCGCCCAGAGGCGCGGAGCTCTTGGCCTTCACGATGGACAGATCGCCCTTGGGGAAGCCGAAGCGGTTGTTCTCGTAGTCGTACTGCTCCGCGTCGCCATAGTAGTGCATGGGGGAGACGTAGAACACCATGTTGTAGATGGCGGTGGCGTCGTACTCGGTCATGTGGATGGTCATGGAGTAGTCGCCGGTGCGGATGATGCCGGAGATGTTGGGCGCGCCCGCGCCGGTCTCCACGCCGGTGGCGTAGGTGTCGTAGCTCTCCATCAGGTCGTACAGGGAGGAACCGGCGGTCTCGGTGTCGGACAGAGTGGCCAGGTCGCCGTCATAGGCCTCCACCATGCTGGCGAAGAAATCCGCGGCAGTGGCGGACTCGTCCAGCTCGTAGCCCCAGTTGGCGGCGCAGGCGGCCACGCTGTCCCCGGCCTCGTTGTAGCCCTCGGCCACGCAGTAGTCCACGATCTCCTGGGCGAAGGCCTCGCCGGCCTTGTCCACGTCGGCCCAGAAGGCGGTCTGGGCGGCCTCGTCCCAGTTGGTGAAGTCGGTGTTGTCCCGGCCCGCGGCCACCATCAGGTTGAACAGGCTGTCCATGCCGCTGCGGTACTCCTCCATGCCCTCGATGGGCAGGGCGTAGGTGGTGGAGGAGCCGTCATAGGTGGGGTCGCACTCCACGTAGATGCCGAAGATGATGTCGTCGATGGTGGCGGGCACGCCGTCGGAGAACACGATGTCGTCGCGCATGGTCAGGTTGTAGTCCACGCTGCCGTCGTCGTTCATCACGACGTCCACGTTGCCCAGGCCCTTGTACTCGTAGTCGGTGCCGTTGTAGTTCACGGTCTCGCCGTCGATGCCGTTGTGGATCACCGCGCCGCCGCGGTCGGTGGCCAGCAGCGGGGCGACGACCAGGTCCACGACCTCGCGGTCATAGGCGGTGGTATTGAAGAAGGGGCTGAACTTCTGGCCGAAGGAAGCGGTGCCGTACACGAGGCTGCCCTCGTGGCCCGCGTCGGCGGTCTCAGCCGCCTGAGCTGTCTCAGCGGTCTCGGCCACTGCGCTGAAGGTCAGCGCCAGGGCCAGGGTCAGCGCCAGCAGGAGCGCCAACAGTCTGTTTGTCTTGATCATGTCAAAATACCTCCTTGAACTCTTTATTAATCGCTTTAACGCGAATAATATCACTTGACCTCCAGGCACCGAAGCCGCCTCCACTGGCGGTGTCCCGTCAGCCCGAGCCCCGCCAGCGCGGCCCCGCCGCCGATAAACGCCCCGTCCCCCGGGGTAAACGCGCCGCCCCGCACAAGGGCGACGATCGCCCCCGCCGCGGCGACAGATCCCAGCAGCGCGATGAAGAACGTGTACGCCGGCCCCCGGTTTTCGATCTGGTCCGCGTGCCGGTGCTCAAAGGGCTCCGCGACCCGGAACAGCCGCCACACCAGCCCCGTCAATAGCCCCAGCGGCAGCGCGGCAAGCGCAAGCGGCAGCACCGCGTACAGCGTCCGCGCCGCCGTGGACGCAGGCGCCAGCGCCGCCGCAAAGGCGACCCATCCCCCCGCGGCGCACCCCGCCAGAATGCCCCTGCCCCGCCGGACCGCTTCCCGGTCCTCCGCGAAGCGCCAGGGCAGGCCAATATACTCGTATTCGGTCCGCACCCGTCCCCGTCCGTCCATGGACTCCACGATGCGGTAATCCCCAATATACCGATTCCTCGACACAGCGTCTCCCTATAGCCATATTATTCTGAGTCTTAAATGATTTTCTACTAACAATTATACTAAAAATGCATCATTCGGCATAAACACTGGATTTTTTCTGTATTTAGGCATTGTATTT
>CADCAS010000069.1:14512-27018 GCA_902799465.1 uncultured Eubacteriales bacterium | reverse complement strand
TGGTAGTTTGTTGTTTCATCACCTTCATTCTACCACAAAGCAGCCTCGCTGTCTCTAGCTTGGCTGCTTTTCCGTGGGACTTTTTTTACAGCCCCTTTTTTTATCAGTACCCCTTCGCCGCGCTCAGATCGTATACGGGCTTGAGCGCGCCGTAGAGCTTGCAGTAGATCTCGTAGGTGTCGTTGTAGGCGGGCTGGTTTTCGGGGCAGGGGAGTGTCTCGGTCTCGGCCTTGATGATGGTCGCGGCCTCCTTGAGGTCCTTCCAGAGGCCCGCGCCGACGCCGGCGACCATGATCGCGCCGTAGGCGCCGCCCTCGCTGGCCGCGGACATGGTGTAGACGGGCAGATCAAAGATGTCGGCCTGCATCTGCCGCCACAGCTGGGAGGCGCTGCCGCCGCCGGAGGCGTAGACCTTCTCATTCTTCGCAAAGCCGCCCATGATGTCCACCAGCTGCCGGAGGGAGTAGGTGACGCCCTCCATGACGGAGCGGGTGATGTCGGCCTTGGTGGAGGACAGGCTCAGCCCGTAGAAGGAGGCGCGGCAGTTGGGGTCCGGGTAGGGGCAGCGCTCGCCGGTGAGGTAGGGGGTGAACACCACGCCGTGGGCTCCGGGCACGGACTGCTCGGCGGACTTGCCCATCACGTCGTAGACGTTGGTGCCCTCGGCCTCGGCCACGCCCTTTTCGTACTTGCCCAGCTCGTCGCGGTACCAGCGGTACGCGCCGCCGGCGGTCAGGGTCACGCCCAGGGCCATCCAGCTGCCGGGCTCGTTGCCGCAGAACAGCTGCAGCGCGCCGTTGGGGTTGTCTTCGTACTTGTCCAGCGCCATGGCCACGTTGCCCGCGGTGCCGATGACCACGCCCAGCGTGCCGGGCTTGACCATGCCGCCGCCGGTGGTCTGGATGATGGCGTCGCCGCCGCCGTAGTAGCAGTTCAGGCCCTCGGGCAGGCCGGTCTCCTTCGCCGCCTCGGCGGTGACCCTGCCCGCCAGCTCGGTGGACTCGTGGGCCTCGGGGAAGATGGCCTTGTCGAGGCCGACCAGCTCGATCAGCCCGTCGGACCACCTGCGGTTGCGCACGTCAAAGAAGCCGGTGCCGGAGGCGTCGGACATGTCGATGCCCAGCGTGCCGGTCATGCGGTAGCGGATGTAATCCTTGGGGCACACGAACAGCTTCATCTTCCGGAAGTTCTCCGGCTCCTCGTCGCGCAGCCACAGTATCTTGCCGCCGGTGTAGCCGGTGAGCATCTGGTTGTTGGTGTAGGTCAGCAGTCCCTTCAGACCGCCCGCCTTCTCGGTGATCCAGTCGCACTGGGCCTGGGTGCGCTGGTCGCACCAGAGGATGGCGGGACGGATGACGTTGTTGTCCTGATCCAGCGCCACCAGGCCGTGCATCTGGCCGGAATAGCTGATGCCCGCGATGTCCTTCGGGTCCACGCCGGACTTCGGCAGGATGACCTTCAGGCCCCGCACACAGGCGTCCCACCAGTCCTGCGGCACCTGCTCCGCCCAGCCGGGCTTGGGGGTGTACAGCGGGTATTCCTGGGTGGAGGAGGCGATGACCTTGCCCGTCTCGTCCACGATGATGCACTTCGCGCCCGAGGTGCCAATGTCCAGACCGATCAGATACTTGCTCATGAGAATCGACCCTTTCTGTATTATTTTGCTTGTCGCATTGATTCCGGTTGTGACGGGGGTGAATTGGGAATTGGGAATTAGGAATTGGGAATTGGGAATGGCGGTGCAAATCCTTCGGATTTGGTGACTATTCAGTCGCCCAGGGATGACTCCCTCAGGAGCCTGGACGGGAGCCTGAACGGGAGTCCAAAAGCCTCCCTCTTTGAGGGAGGTGGCCCGCGAAGCGGGTCGGAAGGAGTCCGCGACTGAACAGTTACCGGATTTGTTTGATTAAAAACGTCGGAGTGGCGATTATACGATGGCTCTGGGCTTTTCAATCAAAAGAAATCCGCAAGGATTTCCACATGAATTCCCCATTCCCCATTCCCAATTAAAGAAACTACTTCTTCTCCCGCATCCTCCGCATGACCTTTTCCGAGACCTTGGTGATCTTGCCGAAGTCGAGGCGGTTTTCCTCGCCCCTGAGGAGGCGCTTGATGTTGCCGCGGTGCTGGAAGATGGCCAGCGCCGACGCCATGCACGAGAACAGCACAAACAGCCCGTAGTTCTCCCGTCCCCGGCAGAGGATGACGGTGAACACGGGAAAGGCCACGGCGGTGATCAGCGACGCCACGGACATGTAGCGGGTGACGGCCACCACCACGATCTCGGTGATGAGCTCCGCCAGCGCCAGCAGCGGGTGGATGGCGATGATCAGCGCCAGGGAGGTGGCGATGCCCTTGCCGCCCTTGAAGCCCATGCAGGCCGGGAAGTCGTGGCCCACCACGGCCATAAAGCCGCCCAGCAGCATCCCCGGATCGCCGCCCATGGCCTTGCCGACCATGCAGGCGATCCAGCCCTTGAGACAGTCGCCCACCAGCGTCAGCACGCTGGGCAGCCAGCCCACCGTCCTGAGCACGTTGGTGGTCCCGGAATTGCCGCTGCCGTATTTGCGCACGTCGCCCACGCCGAAGATGCGCGCGATCAGCACCCCCGAGGGGATGTTGCCCAGCGCGTAGCCGATGAGGGCGGCGAGGATGTACTTAAAAACCATTGCCTGTCACCTCGGTAATCATGGGAAGCGGGGAAGGGCGGCTTTGCGCGGCCGTTCTCGATTCGATCAGGGGTTCTCCTTCTTCCGCTCCCTGAGTATGAATTTAATGGGGGTTCCCTCGAAGCCGAAGGCCTTGCGGAACTGGCCCTCCAGGTAGCGCTCATACGAGAAGTGCATGAGGCTCTCGTCGTTGATGAACATGACGAAGGTGGGGGGCTGGACGGCCTGCTGGGTGGCATAGTAGATGCGCAGGCGTCGGCCGGAGGTGGCGGGGGGCTGGAGGGCGGCCTGGGCGTCGGTGAGGATGTCGTTGAGCAGCCCCGTGGTCACCCGCCTGGTGGCCATGGCGTAGGCGTCGCGCACGGCGTCCAGCACCTTGTTGACCCGCTGGCCGGTCATCGCGGAGATGAACAGTATGGGCGCGTAGGCCATGAACTTGAGGTTCTCGCGGATCTCCTTGACGAACTTGTCCATGGTCTTGGTGTCCTTCTCCACGGCGTCCCACTTGTTGACCACGATGATGGCGGCCTTGCCCTGCTCGTCCACGTACCCGGCGATCTTGCTGTCCTGCTCGGTGACGCCCTGGGTGGCGTCGATGAGCATCAGCGCCACGTCGCAGCGGTCCACGGCGGCCAGCGCCCGGACGATGGAGTAGCGCTCCAGGGACTGATAGTCGATGGCGCGCTTGCGGCGGATGCCCGCGGTGTCGATGATGATGAAGTCCTGGCCGTTGTCGGTGAAGCGGGTGTCGATGGCGTCCCGGGTGGTGCCGGCGATGTCGGAGACCATCACCCGGTCCTCGCCCAGGATGCGGTTGACCAGGCTGGACTTGCCCACGTTGGGCTTGCCCACCACGGCGATCTGTATCGCGCCCACGTCCTCCTCCTCGGCGTCCGGGTCGGGGAAGCTCTTGCACAGCTCCTCCAGCAGGTCGCCGAAGTTCAGCAGGTTCACGCTGGACACGCCGATGGGGTCGCCGATGCCCAGATTGTAGAACTCGTACACGTCGTCCAGCTGCTTCGGGTTGTCGATCTTGTTCACCACCAGCATCACCGGCTTGCCCGACCGGCGCAGCATGTCCGCCACGTCCTCGTCGTCGGCGGTGACCCCCGCCTTGCCGTCCACGAAGAACAGGATCACGTCGCAGGTCTCGATGGCAATCTCCGCCTGGCGGCGCATCTGTGAAAGCAGCGGGTCGTCCGAATTGGGGTCGATGCCGCCGGTGTCGATGAGCGTGAATTTGTAGTTCTGCCATTCGCAGTCCGCGTACACCCGGTCACGGGTCACGCCCGGCGTGTCCTCCACGATGGCGATGCGCTTGCCCACCATCTGGTTGAAGAAGGTGGATTTGCCCACGTTCGGACGTCCGACGATGGCAACGAGGGGCTTGGACATATATTTACCTCCAATTATCAGGGGATTTATCGGAGAGGGGGACGACTCCCTGCTTGGACATATATTTACCTCCAATTATCAGGGGATTTATCGGAGAGGGGGACGACTCCCTCAGTCACCTTCGGTGACAGCTCCCTCGGGGAGGGAGCCAACTCCCTCAGTCACCTTCGGTGACAGCTCCCTCAAAGAGGGAGCCAACTCCCTCAGTCACCTTCGGTGACAGCTCCCTCAAAGAGGGAGCCTGGCGCCCGCGGAGAGCCTCCCTCTCAGAGGGAGGTGGCTCGGCGAAGCCGAGACGGAGGGAGTCCGTCCCTGAGTTTAAGTATCGCATTCAGCAGATCCTCGCCCCGGCGTCCCACGGGGACCACGGGCTTGCCGAGGGCCTCGATGACCTGGGGGAGGGTGGTGTCGTCGAGGAACCTGTCCTCGTTTTCCTTGAGCATGACCTCGGTGATCATGACGGCGTCGCAGGGAACGCCCTTCATCTGGCCCATCAGGTCGCCGCCGGTGATGAGGCCGGAGACGGTGACGGTGGGCCCGAACCAGGTGTTCTCCAGGCCGTAGACGCGGATGTCGGCCCCGGCCACGGGATAGCGGCGGAGCATGTCCCGGATGAACGCCTCGGCGGACCTGCCGCAGGCGATGGCGAGCTGAACGCGGTTATCGGAACGGGCCACCGCGTCGCCCGCGTCCTCCCAGGCCTCGCTGTACTCGGTGTCCAGCAGCCTCAGCAGGCCCACGCCGTCGTCGATCTGGGCGTAGTCCTCGTAGGCCTCGTCCGGGGGGATGGGCCAGTCTGCCTGGAGATACAGCTCGTCCGAGGGGAACACGAAGCGCGTGCCGCGGCGCTCGAGCAGCAGGGGCCGCCATTTCTCGGCGATCTCCACCACCCCGCGGGCCTCCTCCCGGGTGTAGGGGTGCAGGTCGTAGAGCCCCTTCCGGTGCCCGGTCAGGCCCACCGGCACCAGCGCCAGGGACAGCGCTCCCTCGAGCTGCGACAGCTCCCGGATGGTGCGCTCCAGCGCCGGCCCGTCGTTGATGCCGGGGCACAGCACGCACTGGCAGTGGAACTGTATGCCGCCGTCGGACAGGGTCCGCAGCTGGTCCATCAGCCGCGCCGCGCGGGGCGTGCCCAGCACGTGGGCGCGCAGCTCGGGGTCGGTGCAGTGGACGGAGATATACAGCGGCGAGGCGTGGCGGGCGATGATGCGCCGAAGCTCCACGTCTGAGACATTCGTCAGCGTCACATAGCTGCCCATCATCAGGCTGGTGCGCCAGTCGTCGTCCTTGACCCGCATCGTCTCCCGCGCGTCCCCCGGCAGCTGGTCCACAAAGCAGAACAGGCACTTGTTGCAGCACAGCCGGGTGGAGGACATCATGGGGGTGGAGAAGTTCAGGCCCAGGCTGGCGTACTCGTCCTTGCGGATGGCAAAGTCCAGCGGCTGGCCGTCCCGCGTCACCCGCACCCGCAGGCGGCGGCTGGCGCAGAGGGCCTGGTAGTCGATGAAGTCGATCACCACCTGCCCGTCGATCCGCTGCAGGCGGTCCCCCGCCAGGATGCCCGCCCTCGCGGCCGGACTCCCCGGATCGACGCTGGTGATGATGTGGGACATAATGACCTCCGTGCCGGGACCGCCTGCCGACGTTCCCCCAATATACTTCTTCTATTATAGCCCCCCGCGCGCGTTTCGTCAACGCTGTTCAAGTTATTATTGGCGGGGAACCGGGGTCAGGCGTCACACAGACAGAGTGGAAATTGGTGAGCTAAATGGCGCTGTCGCTGTTTGACGGAGAGGGCGACAGTACACTATTCACGAATTCTGTTGATAAATCGGCCATGATGCGCTATAATAAGAGCAGAGGAACCAAAGACCCGGGAGGCGATGCATATGGGCGAGAAGGACGTGACCGAGAAGATCCTTGAGTCATACGATGATGTGTTTGCCGATATCGTCAATGCATTGCTGTTCAACGGGGAGCAGGTGATCCGGCCCGAGGAGCTCGTCGACCAGGCCCCGCGGGCGGCCTACAAGGCCGATGGAAGGGTCCGGGAGATCGAACGGGACGTGGCCAAGCGCTGGACAAAGAGCAATATC
Organism: uncultured Eubacteriales bacterium; assembly: GCA_902799465.1. Classification (GTDB taxonomy): domain Bacteria; phylum Bacillota; class Clostridia; order Christensenellales; family Aristaeellaceae; genus UBA2862. The sequence continues at coordinate 20,858 of CADCAS010000069.1, read as the reverse complement.
CGGATAGCGTGTATCGGCTTCGAGAACCAGACCGAGCCGGACGCGGACATGCCGCTGCGCGTCTACAGCTACGACGGGGCGGAATACAGGACACAGCTTCTGAAGGAAAATCGGGGGAATCCGCGCTACCCGGTCGTGACGCTGGTGCTGTACTTCGGATATGAGAAGCGCTGGGACCAGCCGCTGACATTGTACGAAGCGGCGAACGTCCCCGACATGTTCAAGCCGTTTGTGTCCGACATGAAGATCAACCTGTTTGAGATCGCCTATCTGTCCCGCGAGCAGGTGAACCGCTTCAGAAGCGACTTCAGGGTCGTGGCGGATTATTTTGTGCAGAAGCGTGAGAATGGAGATTACACACCCAGCCCTGAAAAGCTGGACCATGTTCAGGCGACCCTGCAGCTGTTGAGTGTGATGACCAAGGACCATCGTTTTGAGGAGGCCTGCAATGGCAGCGCAGAGGAAGGAGGCGTTCAAAACATGTGTGATGTTCTGGATAGAGTGGAGAAGCGGGGCGAAGAGAAGAAGGCGAAGGAGACCGCGATCAACCTGTATAAGATGGGCATGAAGCCTGCCGACATCGCAAAAGCTCTGAACGAGGCGCTCAGCAAGGTTCAGCAGTGGCTGGGCATTGCGACGGCATAAGCAGCATCCCCGGCATCTGAATCCCCCGGTACCTTTCCGACTTTACAGCAATGCAAACGAGGAAAGCTACCGGGGGATTTCTCTGTCTCCGCCTGGGCCCCGGCACCAGTCCGCACCCCGACATATCCCGCCGATTGGACAAATGCATCATCCCGCCTCATCCCCTAAGCTATTATCTCGTAAAATATACAGAAAGCATCTTGCGTTTTTGCATGGGATGTGGTAACGTAAATGCAGGATTTGTCGGAGAGTTGATGCATTTTTTGCGTTACAAAACCTTAAATAGGCTTTGATTTCCGACACGCATGACGGCATCCGCCGCTTTTGATGCAGAAAGGGGAAAGACAATGACCGCAAAGCCCTATACCGAGTTGACCATCGAGGAGCTCACCGCGGAGCTGGAGAAGCTGAAGGCCGAATACCGCAAAAAGCAGGCGCTGGGCATGCACCTGAACATGAGCCGCGGCATGCCCTGCCAGGACCAGCTGGACCTGTCCATGGCGATGATGGACGTGCTGGATTCCAATTCCGACCTGACCTGCGAGGACGGCACGGACTGTCGCAACTACGGCCAGCTCACCGGCATCGAGGAGGCGCGGGAGCTGCTGGGCGACATGATGGAGAACAACCCCAAGGACATCATCATCTACGGCAACTCCTCGCTGAACGTGATGTTCGACACCGTCAGCCGCGCCTGGACCCACGGCATCATGGGCAACACCCCCTGGTGCAGGCTGCCGGCGGTGAAGTGGCTGTGCCCCGTGCCCGGCTATGACCGGCACTTCGCCATCACCGAGTACTTCGGCATCGAGATGATCCCCGTGCCCATGACCCCCACCGGCCCGGACATGGATCAGGTGGAGAAGCTGGTGGCCGAGGACGAGGCCATCAAGGGCATCTGGTGCGTGCCCAAGTATTCCAATCCCCAGGGCATCTCCTATTCCGACGAGACGGTGCGCCGGTTCGCGCGGCTCAAGCCCGCCGCCCGGGATTTCAGGATCTTCTGGGACAACGCCTACGGCATCCATCACCTCTATGACGAGCCCCAGGACTACCTGATCGAGATCCTGGCGGAGTGCAAGCGCGCGGGGAACCCGGATCTGGTGTACAAGTTCTCCTCCACCTCCAAGATCACCTTCCCCGGCAGCGGCATCGCGGCCCTGGCCACCAGCCCCAACAACATGGAGGACCTGCTGGCCCAGCTGCGCCGCCAGACCATCGGCCACGACAAGGTCAACCAGCTTCGGCACGTCCGCTTCTTCAAGGACATCCACGGCATGATGGTGCACATGCGCAAGCATGCCGACATCATCCGCCCCAAGTTCGAGGTGGTGGAAAACACCCTGGAGCGCGACCTGGGCGAGCTGAACGTGGGCACCTGGACCAAGCCCCTGGGCGGCTACTTCGTCATGTTCGATTCGCTGCCCGGCTGCGCCAAGGACATCGTCGCCCGCTGCAAGAAGGCCGGCGTCGTCATGACCCCCGCCGGCGCGACCTGGCCCTACGGCAAGGACCCCAACGATTCCAACATACGCATCGCCCCGTCCTTCCCCAGCCTGGCCGACCTCCAGAGCGCCATGGACATCTTCACCCTCTGCGTCCGCATCTCCAGCGCCAAGAAGCTGCTGGCGGAGAAGCAGGGGAAGTAGGGTGAACGCCAACGCCCTCCCGACGAAAGTCGGGAGGGCGTTGGCGTTCAGGGAAAAGGGGACAGGGAAAAGGGAAAAGGGGGACGGGGGTGGTGAGGGAACAGGCAACAGGCAACAGGCAACAGGAATGGCTGCTGCCGCGCGTTCTGTAGGGGCGGCGATGCGCCGCCCGCCAGGCCGTGCCGATTTGTCGGCATTGGGCGGGCGGCGATGCGCCGCTTTGAGAAGGCGCGCGGCAGCGGCTATTTATAATTCCCAATTCCCAATTACTCCAGTCTTCCCTCGTCCTTCAAGGCGTTCAGCGCGGCGATGATCTCGCCGATCATGTACAGCGAGCCGCAGGCGCAGACCACGCCGTCGGGACCGGCCTTTTCCACGGCGGTCTCCACGCCGCGGGCCACGATCTCGCAGGGGGTGGCTTTGGCGTTCAGGTGGTCCCGGAGGTAGTCGCTCAGGGCCTGAGCGGACAGGGCCCGGGGGTTGGCGGGGGTGACGGTGACGAACTCCCGGGCGAAGGGGAGCAGGCGGTTGAACATGTCGCCGTAGTCCTTGTCGGCCATGCAGCCGTTCAAAAACACCAGCTTTCGTCCCGGCAGGTAGTCGCGTATGGCGTTCTCCAGCGCCTCGAGGCACTGGGGGTTGTGGCCGCCGTCGATGATGAACAGCGGCTTTTGGGCCATCAGCTGGAAGCGGCCCGGCCAGTAGACGGTGGACAGTCCCTCCCGCACGGCGGCCTCGGGGATGCGCCACCCGCGCGCGCGCAGCACGTCCACGGCGGTGAGGACATTGCAGGCGTTCTTCAGCTGATGCTCGCCCAGCAGGGGCAGATGCACGTCCTTCAGCTCGCCCCAGTCGAAGCGCTGGCCCTCGAGCCCGGAGGACAGGGGCTTCAGGCGGTCGAAGTCGGCCACGGTGAAGGGGGACCCCTTCTCGGCGCAGACCTCCCGGAACACCTGCTCCACCGACGGCTCCTGATGGTACATCACGCAGGGGCACCCGGCCTTCACCACCCCGGACTTGGTCAGGGCGATCTTCTCGATGGTGTCGCCCAGCACCTCGGTGTGGTCCAGGCCGATGTTGACGATCACCGCGGCCTCGTTGTCCTCGATGACGTTGGTGGCGTCCCACTCGCCGCCCATGCCCACCTCCAGCACCACGATGTCGCACTGACGGCGCTTGAAGTACTCAAAGCCGATGGCGGTGACGATCTCGAATTCCGAGGGATGGTCCGCCATGGCCTCGGCGTGGGGCTTGATGTACTCGGTGAGGGCGCACACGTCCGCGTCGGAGATCTGCTCCCCGTCCACCTGGATGCGCTCGTTGAAGCGGATGATGTAGGGGGAGGTGTACAGGCCGGTCCTGTAGCCTGCCCGGGTGAGTATGTTTTGCAGCATCGCGGCGGTGGAGCCCTTGCCGTTGGTCCCGGCCACGTGGACGTACTTCATGCCCTGGTGGGGGTCGCCGATGCGGTGCAAAAGCTCGAGCTCGCGCTCCAGTCCGGGAATGGTGCCCAGCCAGCTGACGCCGTGGATGTATTTCAGCGCTTCCTGCATATTCATGTCATGTCACTGCTCTCTTGCGATTTGATGGGCCCGCGGGGCCTCGGCCTTGAGGCCCTGGGGCGGCCAGAGGTGGAGGGTATCGAAGACGCGGCTCTTGAACAGGCCGAAGATCACCGCCGCGTTCACCAGCGAGGTGATCACGAACTGTATGGAGCGGGTGCCCAGGAACCACAGCCAGGAGTGGCTGCCGTAGATGGCCGAAAGCCAATAGCTCTGCCACAGGATGCTGCCCAGCACCACCGCGGGGGCGAAGCACGCCAGTATGCGCAGATAGCTGACCTTCTTGTACAGAAGCGGACGCATCAGCCCCGCGCACAGGCCGATGAGCACCGGCGGCACGGCGAAGAGTGGATTGTAGCCGTAGCCCGAGAACAGGCAGCCCACGAAGTCCGCCACGAAGCCCACCAGGGCCCCGGGCACCGGCCCGTAGAGGATGCCCGCCACGATGATCGGCACCGCTTCGATGGAGAAGCGCATGTAGGGATTGGGCATGGGAACGATGAAACGCGCCAGCACCACGCATATGGCCGCCAACAGGGCCAGCGTGACCAGCATTTTGGTGGTATATTTGCGCATAAAAAAGCCTCCATTCTGTTGGAGGAGGTTGACATATACATTTGTACGGCGCCCAATGTGAGCCCAATGGGCCTATACGCGATCGCGTTAGCGGATGCGATAATGGCATCGCGGAGCGTTCCCGCTCCTTCGCCCGGCGGCAACCTCCCATCCGCCGGTACTTGACGCGCCATTCCTACTCATACGACCTGGTATACACTTTCCCCACATGCCGGCATGATTTGACGGACCCTTGCATCTCTGCCCGCCAGCCAGACACCAATACCTCCGTTCGCCGACATTATAGCGCAAATGGGGGAAGGATGCAAGGGGTTTTTGATAATTGGGAATTGGGAATTTGGAATTGGGAATTAAGTGGCCTGGAGACGCAGAAGCGGCGATACGCCGCCCGTCAGATAGCACATATCGAGTCGGTATATGGCGGCGGCCGTCCCTACAGTGCGCGCGGCAGCCGCTAACTCTAATTCCCAATTCCCAATTCCTAATTCCTAATTATTTCATGTACTTGTCTATCGCCTGGCACAGATCGTCGATGGCTTTTTGGTCGCCCTCGGCGGCGGCGTCCACGATGCAGTGCTTGAGGTGGTCCTGGAGGATGAGCTTGCCGGTGTTGTCGATGGCGGAGCGCACAGCGGCGATCTGGATGAGCACCTCGGAGCAGTCGCGGCCCTCCTCCACCATGGTGCGCACGGACTGGAGGTGGCCGATGGCGCGGGAGAGCCGGTTCAGCACCGCCTTGGTGTGCTCGTGGGAGTGGGTGTGGCCGTGGGGGCCGTGGGTGTGGGGGATGTTGTGCGCGTGCATATATTCATGATCGTGCTCGTGATCGTGGTTTTCAGACATTGCTTTCACCTCGACATCATTTTACCCGAACCCACCCGCCATTGCAATGCCCGTTGGCGGGGGCGAGGTTAAGTTAAAAATAATTTCATGTTGGTATCCCCCCGCGGGGGTTGGACAAAACGCGGCGCATGGGGTATAATGATGGCAGCAAACCCACCGAAAGGATGAACCGAAAATGAGCCACGAGCACGACCACGAATATATGCATGCGCACAACATCCCCCATACCCACGACGCGGAGTCGGAGCACGCCCACGCCTATGGCGGCGAGCACGGCCACGACCACACCCACGACGACGGGCACGAGCACGCGCATACCCACACCCACGAGCATGAGCATACCCATGCCGACGGCGTGACCCACACCCATCCCCACGACCATGAGCACGCCCATCCCCACACCCACCCGCACGACCACGAGCATCCCCATGAGCATCCCCACGGCTGCCCCGGTCAGGCGGCGGGCTGCGGCTCGGACTGCGCCGGGTGCGAGCACGATCCCCGCGAGGAGGTCGTGGCCCTGATGCGCTACATGGTCAATCACAATACCGCCCACGCCTCCGAGCTGGCCCAGCTGGCCGGAAGGCTGAAGGATCTGGGCGACGCCGTGGCCTGCGAGCAGGTCATGCAGGCCGTGTCCGACTTTGAAAAGGGCAATATGCGCCTGTCCACCGTGCTGGCCGCCATCGACGCGCCCCGGCAGTAAAGGAGGTTTTTTATATGTGCCTTTCCACCGTCTATAAGCTGGAGAAGCGCCCGGAGAACGAGGTGCTTCGCAACGTCATGCTCATCGAGTGCAAAAACGGCTTCGTGACCCTCACCGACATCATGGGCCGTGAGGAGGTCATCGAAGGCGAGGTCGCCTCCGCCGATCTCACCGGCGGCACCGTCGTGGTGCGCCCGAAGGCGTCGTAAAATAATGGAGAATTGAGAATGGAGAATGGACAATGGCGGTACAGATCCCTGCGAATTTGGTAACTGTTCAGTTCTGCGACAAACAGAGACTTGGCAGGCTGCGGGGGACGACCTCTCAGTCAGCCTAACGGCTGACAGCTCCCCTGGAAGGGGAGC
>CADCAS010000069.1:0-14501 GCA_902799465.1 uncultured Eubacteriales bacterium | reverse complement strand
GAGCTGTCGCCGACGAAGTCGGTGACTGAGAGGTCGTTCCCCGTTGCCTCGGACAATCTCCACTTATCACAGCAGAACTGAATAGATACCGGATTTGTACGATTGAGGCGTTCTGAATCAGAGAAATCCGAAGGATTTCCGCCGCCATTCTCCATTCTCCATTTTCCATTCTCAATTAAAGATTCGGAGGTGCCTATGGCTGAATACGAGCTGGTGCGCGAGATCCAGAACAGCTGCTCCGGGAACCAGATGCGGGACGTGTTCTTTGAGGAGATCGAGACCGACGATCCCGTGGCCTACGTCAGAAACCTGCTCAGGGCCGACAAGGCCGAGCTGACCGTGGAGGTCAAGGACGCGGACAACCTCACCGTCTTCGCCGATTGCAGCGGCATGACGCAGAAGTTTTTGTTCACGAGGATATAAGTTCAGGGAACAGGGAACAGGGAAAAGGGAAAAGGGAAAAGGGGAACGAGGGAACAGGGAACAGGGAACAGGAATGGCGGCTGCCGCGCGTACCGTCGGGGCAGACATTGAGGCCCCATGCGATAACGTGATGAGAGGGTCTGCCGCACGGGCGTCAAACTGACGTTTGGCCGTGACCGGGCAATTCCTTTTCCCTTTTCCCTTTTCCCTTTTTCCCCCCATCCCAGGCACGGCGCACGAGCCTCCCGACAACTGTTACCCTACAAATATGTCCATATGATACAAATATATTACCAATCATTGACAAATCATTGAATAAAACGTATAATATGGTTGCATAATAATCGTAAAGGAGATGCGACCATGTTTGACAATATCGGCGGCAAGCTCAGAGGGCTGGCGAAGCTGATTCTGCTGGTGGGGCTGGTGATTTCCGTGATCGGCATGATCGGCGTTTGGATCACCGGAGGCGGGCTGTCCGGCCGGGGCGGCGGCTTCACGGTGTTCATCTACGGGCTGCTGGCGGGGGCGCTGGGCGCGCTGGCGTCCTGGGTCACGGCCATCATGACCTACGGCTTCGGCCAGCTCATCGAGGACACCGAGGCCATCCGCCGCAATGCCGAGGACGCCCAGTACCACCTCGACGCCCTCCGCCGCATGGGCGAGGAGCGAAGAAGAGGGACCAAGCAGGAGGAATGACGAGGCATTAGGCAATAGGGGTTGCGGCGGAGGCTTGAACTGTCTCATTGGCGGACGCGCAGGCTGTGACAGAAGTCATGGCCTGCGCCGCCATCCCGACTGTTGCCTGATGCCTGTTGCCTGATGCCTGTTGCCTGATGCCTGTTGCCTGATGCCTGTTGCCTTTTGTTATTTTGTGACGATTTTTAGCCGATTCGCTTGCCTAAAAACCGCGGATGTGCTATGATATATTACGTTAGTGTGTACAGGTGTGTCCGGACTGACCGGGCGCGGCTGTCAATAAGAATGTGAGAGGTTGAACGAACATGAACGTAGCTGAGATCCTGAAGGATCGAATGGCTTTTTCCTTTGAGGTATTCCCGCCCAAGACCGACGCCGGCATGGAAAAGCTGTGCGGCAAAGGCGGCGTGCTCGAGCATTTATATGATCTGAAGCCCGACTACATCTCCTGCACCTACGGCGCGGGCGGCACCAATGTGGGCAAGAACCTCGAGGTGCTGGACAAGATCAAGCAGGACGGCGTGGCCATCCCCGTGACCCACTTCACCTGCGTGGCCAACACCAAGGAGGGCATCAAGGAGCAGCTCCAGAAGTACCTGGACCACGGCATCGACCACATGCTGGCCCTGCGCGGCGACATCCCCTTCGGCTGGACCGGCACCGGCGGCGACCTGCACTATGCGACCGAGCTGGTGAAGTTCGTGCGCAAGGAGTTCGGCGATCGGTTCACCATCGCGGTGGCGGGCTCTCCCGAGGGCCACATCGCCTGCCGCTCCATCGAGGCGGACATCTCCTTTTTGAAGCAGAAGCAGGACGAGGGCGCCAACTACATCATGACCCAGCTGTGCTGGGACATGGATCAGTTCCGCTGGTGGATGGACGCCATCCGCGCGGCGGGCATCTGGCTGCCCGTGGACGTGGGCATCATGCCCGTGCTGGACGCCGCCGCCACCATCAACATGGCACTGTCCCGCAACGGCTGCGTCATGCCCAGGGCGCTGGCGGAGATCATCTCCAAGCACTGGATCTTCCCCAATCCCTTCGCGCCCAATGAGTCCGAGGAATCCATCGCCGCCAAGAAGGCCGCCTTCAAGGAGGCCGGCATGGAGTACACCATCAAGCTCATCGACGAGTACCGCGTGGCCGGCATCGACGGCATCCACCTCTACGCGCTCAACAAGTGGGAGGACGTCACCCGCCTGGTGAAGGAATCCGGAATCGTCGACCTGATCTAAGGAAGGCATTATGTCAACACATGTCATCGCTGTAGCCGGCAAGGGCGGCGTCGGCAAGACGACCACCTGCGGCATGATCATCGAATACCTGGTAAACAAGGGCAAGGGCCCGCTGCTGGTGGTGGACGCCGACGCCAACTCCAACCTCAACGAGGTGCTGGGGGTGGAGGTGGAGACGACGCTGGGCGACATCCGCGAGGAGATGGCCCGGGCGGAGCTGCTGCCCGTGTCACCCATCCCCTCGGGCATGACCAAGCAGGAGTACGCCGAATACAAGTTCTCCACGGCCCTGATCGAGGAGGACGACTACGACATGCTGGTCATGGGCCGCACCCAGGGCAAGGGCTGCTATTGCTACGTCAACGGCGTATTGAAGGCCCAGGTGGACAAATACTATGGCCAGTACGGGTATATGGTGATCGACAACGAGGCCGGTCTGGAACACATCGCCCGCGGCACGCTGCCCCATGTGGACACGCTGCTGCTGGTGTCGGACTGCTCCCGCCGCGGCATACAGGCCGCGGCCCGCATCGCCGAAATGGTGGGGGAGCTGGAGTTGAAGCCCGGCCAAATGAAGCTGATCGTTAACCGCGCGCCAGACGGCAAACTGAGCGACGGGGTTAAAGAAGAAATTGAGAAGCACGGCCTCGACCTGGCGGGGGTGCTGCCGCACGACGAGCTCGTCTACGAGTACGATTGCGACGGCAAGCCCAGCTCCAAGGTACCGGAGTCCGCCCCGGTCAAGTCGGCTCTCAACACAATCATGGCACAGCTGGGCCTGTAAGGACCCGGCGCGACACACTAACAGGGGGAATATAACATGGCTTTCACTCCGAAAAAGCAGGCGTTCAACGCCAAGATCAATGCCGTCACCCTCGGCACAGGGGATAAGAGCATCGTGATCGGCGGCGAGAATGTTCTGCCCTTCTACACCTTCGACGCACCCATCGCCAACAAGCCCAAGATCGCCGTTGAGATCCGCGACAAGGGGCTTGAGGGCATCGTCTCTCCCGGCATCCGGGAGTTCTACGCGGGCTGCGAGACCGTCGTGGACATGGCCGTGAAGGCGCAGTCCATGGAAGGCGCCTCCGCCATCTGCCTGCACTTCGAGTCCGCCGATCCCAACGGCGAAAACACCTCCGTGGAGGACTGCGTGGCCCTGGCCAAGGCCGTGGCCGACGCGGTCGAAATGCCCATCATCGTCATGGGCTGCAAGAACATCGAGAAGGATGCCCAGATCTTCAACGCCGTCTCCGACGCGCTGCAGGGCAAGAACATCCTGGTGCTCTCCGCCCGCGAGGAAAACTACAAGAACGTCGGCGCTTCCGCCGGTCTGGCCTACAATCAGAAGGTCGGCGCGGAATCCGCCGTGGACATCAACCTGGCCAAGCAGTTGAACGTGCTTCTGTCCCAGCTGGGCGTGCCGGATGCCTCCGTGTGCATGAACGTGGGCTCCTCCGCCGCCGGCTATGGCTTTGAATACCTGTCCTCCACGCTGGACCGCGTGAAGGCCGCCGCCCTGGCCCAGAATGACAAGCAGCTCCAGATGCCCATCGTGACCCCCATCTCCACCGAGACCTGGGGTGTCAAGGAGTCCATGAGCCCCGAGGAGGAGTCTCCCGAGTGGGGTCCCCTGGACGAGCGCGCCATCGAAATGGAAGTCTGCACCGCCTCCGCCTGTCTGGTCGGCGGCTCCGATATGGTCATCATGAGGCACCCTGCGGCTGTCGCGACCATTTCCAAGTTCATCGACAGCCTGATGTAAGCAGGGAAGGGAGGATATAATACCATGGCACTGAAAGGTCTTGACATCTTTAAGCTGACCCCCAAAAAGAACTGCAAGGAGTGCGGCAGCCCCACCTGTATGGCGTTCGCCATGAAGGTCGCCCAGGGCTCCGTGCCGATCTCCAAATGTCCCTATATGTCCCAGGACGCGCTGGACACCCTGTCCGAGGCCACCGCGCCCCTGATGAAGACCATCACCGTCGGCGCCGGCAAAAACGAGCACAAGCTGGGCGGCGAGACCGTGCTGTTCCGTCATGAGAAGACCCTGGTCAACCGCAACCTGTACGCCGTGAACCTCTGCTCCTGCATGGACGAGGCCGAGATCGACGAGAAGATCGCCGAGGTCAAGAAGGTCGATTACGAGCGCATCGGCGAGCGCGAGTACGTGGAGTTCCTGTTCCTGAACTACGCCGACAACGGCGCGGACAAGTACGTCGCCCTGGTCAACAAGGCCATGGCCGCCGACCGCGCGCTGATCCTCAACTGCGCCGACGCCGAGGTCGCCAAGGCCGCTCTGGATGTCTGCAAGGCCCAGAAGCCCATCCTCAACGGCGCGAACAAGGACAACCTGGACGCCATGAACGAGGTCGCCAAGGCCGCGGGCGTTACCCTGGGCGTGGGCGGCGCGGACATCTCCGAGATCTATGACAACATCAAGGCACTGGAGGGCAAGGGCAACAAGAACCTGGTCATCGACTGCACCGGCGCGGACGCCAAGGCCACCTTCGCCAACGCCGTCCTCGTGCGCCGCGGCAACCTGAAGGATCAGGACCGTACTCTGGGCTATCCCTCCATCGTCAATCTGGCGAAGATCGCCGGCGGCGACGTGCACATGCAGACCGCCCTGGCCTCCGCCTTCACCCTGCGCTACGGCTCCATCATCGTCATGGAGAAGATCACCTACGCCGAGGCGCTGGCGCTGTACGGCCTGCGGCAGAACATCTTCACCGACCCGCAGAAGCCCATGAAGGTCGAGCCCGGCATCTACGCCCTCAACGGCGCGGACGAGAACTCCGTCTGCTCCCTGACCGTGGACTTCGCCCTGACCTACTTCCTGGTCTCCGGCGAGTACGAGCGGTCCAAGTGCCCCGTCAACCTGCTGATCACCGATGCCAGCGGCATGTCCGTGCTGACCGCCTGGGCCGCCGGCAAGTTCTCCGCGGGCACCATCAAGAAGTTCTTCGACGAGGCTGATATCGAGAACAAGATCAAGTCCCGCACCCTCATCATCCCCGGCAAGGTCGCTGTCATGAAGGGTGAGATCGAAGCCAAGCTCCCCGGCTGGAACGTCGTGGTCGGCCCCATGGAGGCCGTGCAGCTGGTCAAGTTTATCAAGGATTTCAGCGCTTGATGACTCAGGGAGTAGGGAGTAGGCAGTAGGGAGTAGGGAAGGTCGCGGGAGATTTCAGAGCATGGATCTGCAGCAGGGCGATAAATCCGTTCGGAACTACAAGGAGCTTCTGGTGTGGCAACGCGCCATGGAGCTGGCCTGTGAGGCTTACGCGGTAACGGGAAGGCTTCCGAAGGAAGAGATGTATGCCCTTGGCGATCAGATTCGGCGCTCCGCCATCTCCGTCCCCTCGAATATTGCGGAGGGCTATGGCCGCAATTCGACCCGCGATTATGTCCGCTTCCTGTCTATCGCCCGCGGATCCCGCTATGAATTGGAAACGCAGCTGCTGCTTTGTGTCAGACTCGGTTATATCGCCGAGTCTGACATTGAGCGCGCCATACAACTGGGTACTGAAGTCGCCAAGATACTGAATGTTATGATTACCAAACTCAGTCAATAAGGAGAGGCATGGGGGAGAACGCGGACATGCAAATTCCCGCGGACGCTGACCCTACTCCCTGCTCCCTACTGCCTACTCCCTAAAAATAGGAGGATGATATCTATGGCAAAGTTCATCACCATCGGCGAGCGCATCTCCGTCACCGCTCCCGCCATCCGCAGGGCTTTTGAAGAGCGCGATCCCGAGCCGATCATCACCCGCTGCGAGCAGCAGCTCAAGGCTGGCGCGAATTACATCGACGTCAACATCGGCCCCGCCGAGTCCGACGGCGAGGAGCGCATGACCTGGGCGGTCAAGCTGCTCCAGGAGCGCTTCGACAACGTGCCCCTGGCGCTGGACACCTCCAACATGAAGGCCATCGAGGCCGGCATCCAGGTGTACAACCGCGAAAAGGGCAAGCCCATCGTGAACTCCGCAGACGCGGGCGACCGCTTCAACCGCATTGAGCTGGCCGCCAACAATGACGCCATCGTCATCGCGCTGTGCTCCGCCAACGGCATCGCCTCCGACAACGACGAGCGCATGGCCCACTGCCAGCGCATGCTCGAAGAGGGCCTGATGCACGGCATGGAGGCCGAGGACCTGTGGTTCGACCCGCTGTTCCTGGTCGTCAAGGGCATGCAGGACAAGCAGATGGAGGTCCTGGAGGCCATCAAGATGTTCTCCGACATGGGCCTGAATTCCACCGGCGGCCTGTCCAACAACTCCAACGGCATGCCCAAGCACATCCGTCCCATCTTCGACAGCTGCATGCTGGCCATGGCGATGATGCAGGGCCTGACCTCCGCCATCGTCAACCCCAACGATCAGCGCCTGATGGAGACCATCAAGACCTGCGACATCATCAAGAACAACAACCTCTACGCCGATTCCTATCTGGAGATCTGAGGAGGCTTAAGGAAAAACCACCGTGTCCGAATGGACGCGGTGGTTTTTCTGTGGGAGGCATTGGGCATTAATGGAACTGAATTTTGCTGTGATTTTTAATGATTGCAAGTGACTATTCAGTCGCCCAGGGATGACTCCCTCAGTCAGCCTGTGGCTGCCAGCTCCCTCAACTCCCTCAGTCAGCCTGCGGCTGACAGCTCCCTCGGAGAGGGAGCCTGGACGGGAGCCTGGACGGGAGCCTGGACGGGAGTCCAAAAGCCTCCCTCTTTGAGGGAGGTGGGCCGCGAAGCGGGTCGGAAGGAGTCCGCGATTAAACATACCAGTTTGTTGGAAAGCGCGCCGGTTCACTGTTTAACTCTCCGCTCTCCACTCCCAACTCTCCACGCTTGAATGACTCCCATTTTACCATATAAATAGCATAAAGCACCGGAGGGGAGGCAGAAATGCCGCCCCTCCGATTCATGCCCAATGCCTGATGCCTATTGCCTCACCGTCACCGAATCTCGGTCTTTCCGCCCATGTACATCCGAAGGGGTTCGGGGATGCGGATGGAGCCGTCGGGCTGGAGGTTGTTCTCCAGGAAGGCGATGAGCATGCGGGGCGGGGCCACCACGGTGTTGTTGAGGGTGTGGGGCAGGTACTTCTTCTTGCCGTCCGCGCCCTTGACGCGGATCTTGAGCCTGCGGGCCTGGGCGTCGCCCAGGTTGGAGCAGGAGCCCACCTCGAAGTACTTCTGCTGGCGGGGGGACCAGGCCTCCACGTCGCAGGACTTGACCTTGAGGTCGGCCAGGTCGCCGGAGCAGCACTCCAGGGTGCGCACCGGGATGTCCATGGAGCGGAAGAAGTCCACGGTCAGCTTCCACATCTTATTGTACCAGTCCATGCTCTCCTCGGGCTTGCAGACCACGACCATCTCCTGCTTTTCGAACTGATGGATGCGGTAGACGCCGCGCTCCTCGATGCCGTGCGCGCCCACCTCCTTGCGGAAGCAGGGGGAGTAGGAGGTCAGGGTCTGGGGCAGCTCGGACTCGTCCAGCATCTGGTCGATGAACTTGCCGATCATGGAGTGCTCGCTGGTGCCGATGAGATACAGGTCCTCGCCCTCGATCTTGTACATCATGTTCTCCATCTCGGCGAAGCTCATGACGCCGGTGACCACGTTGCCGTGGATCATGAAGGGCGGCACATAGTAGGTGAAGCCGTGGTCGATCATGAAATCCCGGGCGTAGGACAGGATCGCGGAATGCAGCCGGGCGATGTCGCCCTTCAGGTAATAGAAGCCGTTGCCGGAGGTGCGGCGGGCGGCGTCCAGGTCGATGCCGTTTAAGCGCTCCATGATGTCCACGTGATAGGGGACCTCCCACTCGGGCACCACGGGCTCGCCAAAGCGCTCGTTCTCCACGTTCTGGCTGTCGTCCTTGCCGATGGGCACGGAGGCGTCGATGATGTTCGGGATCACCAGCATGCGCTTGCGGATCTCATCGGCGTACAGCTCCTCCTTCCGCTCGATGTCCTGAAGCTCGTCCTGCATGTCCTTGACCTGCTGCTTCGCGGCCTCGGCCTCGTCCTTCTTGCCCTGGCCCATCAGCATGCCGATCTGCTTGCTGATCTTGTTGCGCTGGGAACGCAGATAGTCCGCCCGCTGGATGGCCTCGCGGTTCTTTTTGTCAAAGTCCAGCACCTCGTCCACCAGCGGCAGCTTCGCGTCCTGGAACTTCTTGCGAATGTTCTCACGCACCAGGTCGGGGTTCGTGCGCAGAAGGTTGATATCGATCATGGGATCTCATTCCTTTCCACAGATACTCATTTCATATCTGCTATTATACCCTTCCCGGCCCGGTTTGGCAAGTAAACTTCTATTGTAAAGCACGGCTCACGCAAGAATGCGTGAGCCTGTCGCGCAAAATCTGCGGATTTTGCGCGAGGGAGGGCGGAACGCGGAAATTCGCGATTTCTTTGTGGGAATCCACATGCACCGGCAAAGCCGGTACATGTGATTGAAACAGGTACGATTCGTAACCTTTCTGTAAGATTTCAATCCGTCTTATCATTCATGCGTGGGCCGTGTATTGTAAAGGAGGGCGGGAGGATGGATAAAGACCGCGGCGCCGGTCGCAGGGATGAGAATGAGTTGAAAGTGGAGAGTGGAGAGCGGGGAGTTTAATAGCGGCTAAGGCTGTTCCAACTCTCCACTCATGGATAAACCCAATTGATAGGCAGAACAAACGGTGACTAATGGGATAACCGCACTCACTCGGATAATGGCAAGGAATCCTCCCACAGCTCATCGGGACAGATATCCTGCCCGTGCGCCCACTCCACGGAGAAGCCGTTGACCCGGGCACTTTTGAAATACTGCTCATCCCGCAATTCTCCATACCAGGACCCCCTGATATAGGGCTTGACGTCGAAGCGCTTCTCCTGTCCGTTGTCAAAGGTGACGGCAAGGGTATAGTCGGCACACGGCCTGACCTTGACGGCTGTCGGCCTGAGCATAATCACGCCTCCTTCAAGTACTTGCGCTGTATTTGGGGGTATAAAAAAGTATAGGATATTAACGCAGGGGTTCGATCCTAAAGGCCGCTTCGCCTTCGCTCAACAGACGCCAGTTGGCCTCCAGCTCGTCCTCGTGGATGGCCATCCATGCCACCAGCAGCTTCATCTGCTTGGCGGGCAGCTGGCCCCCGTATATTTGGCCGTCCAGTCCCATCACAAGCTCATCATCCTGATAGCGGACATGAATATGCGGTCCGTGATGCTTTCCGCCACGCTCGCTCTGCATGTGTATCGTGATGCCATAAAACATCGAAATCGTTGGCACGATAACCACCTCCCACTGACGCAATCATAGCACAATAGCGCGGTTTCGTCAATGCGGAGCTGTGCAGCAGAGGGACAATACTGTGCCGTTGAGGCCGGTATTCTTTTTTTATCATACCGATATCGTGTACCATCATTTTCCATTCTCCATTCTCCATTTTCCATTACATCCCCCCTACCTTTCCGTCTCCCGCGGCTGTGCGCCTTTCAATTCTTCAACGTTTACCTTTTTACACTGGTAAAACGGCTCATTTGATGCTATAATGGCAATATCACCCGGCATGCGGGATTTATTTCCGAACATTTTATGGGAAAATAGCAATTAACGTTCGATTTTGAGGTGAACAGACATGGCGAATACGGCAATCGTGGGCATCAACTGGGGCGACGAGGGCAAGGGTCGCATGGTGGACTGGTTTGCGGACCAGTTTGACGTGGTGGTGCGCTACCAGGGCGGCAACAACGCGGGGCACACCGTCATCAACGAATACGGCAAGTTCGCGCTGAACCTGATGCCCTCGGGCATCTTCCATAAGGAGACCATCAACCTGCTGGGCGCGGGGGTGGTCATCGACCTGAAGCACATCAATGAGGAGATGGACCGGCTGCGCGCCAAGGGCGTGACCGTGACCCCGGACAACCTGAAGATCTCGGACCGGGCCATGATGGTGCTGCCCATCCATCCCAACCAGGACAAGTGGGAGGAGCAGCGGCTGGGCAAGGATCACTTCGGCTCCACGCTGCGCGGCATCAGTCCCATCTACGGCGACAAGTACATGAAAAAGGCCGTCCAGATGGGCGATCTCAAGCACCCCGCCACGCTGGAGCGGCACCTGAAGCGTCTGGTGGACTGGAAGAACGACACCATCGTGCAGGGCTACGGCCAGGAGCCCATCGACTATGACGAGACCCTGGAGTGGATCCACACCTGGGGCGACCGGCTGATCCCCTTCCTGTGCGACGCCGCCGAGCTGCTGGACGGCGCGGTGAAGGCGGGCAAGAGCGTGATGTTCGAGGCCCAGCTGGGCGCGCTGCGGGACATCCAGTACGGCATCTATCCCTTCACCTCCTCCTCGTCCCCGCTGGCGGCGGAGGCCCCCGTGGGCTGCGGCATGCCGTGGATCAAGGTGGACGCGGTGGTGGGCGTGACCAAGGCCTATTCCACCTGCGTGGGCGAGGGTCCCTTCGTGGGCGAGCTGGACGGCGACGCCGCCCACGACCTCAGGGAGGCCGGCGCGGAGTACGGCGCGGCCACCGGGCGTCCCCGCCGCGTGGCCTGGTTCGACGTCCCCGCCACCCGCTACGGCACCCGGCTCCAGGGCGCGACGGCGCTGGCGCTGACCAAGATGGACGTGCTGTCCTATCTCGATGAGATCCCCGTCTGCGTGGGCTACGAGCTCAACGGCGAGACGATCGAGCGCTTCCCCTATACCCCCGACCTGTACGACTGCAAGCCCGTCTACCAGACCCTCCCCGGCTGGAAGTGCGACATCTCCAAGGCCCGCAAGTGGGAGGACCTGCCCAAGGCCGCGCAGGACTACGTGCTGTTCATCGAGGAGCGCGTGGGCTGCCCGATCAAGTACGTGTCGGTGGGCGCGGAGAGAGAAGCGCTGATCATCAGAGATTAAGCTGGAATTAGGAATTAGGAATTGGGAATTAGGAATTATAAATAGTCGCTGCCGCGTGGAATATTGAGGGGATTGGTTATGGATGATAATGTGATTCGGGACAAATCCATGAAATTTGCGATTCGGATTGTCAGACTTAATCAGTTTCTAAGAGATGAGAAGAAGGAATATGTGCTTTCCAGGCAATTGCTTCGCAGTGGGACCTCGATTGGAGCTAATGTGAGCGAAGCGATTTATGCCTTCAGCCGCAGTGATTTCTTGTACAAAATGTATGTCGCGTTTAAGGAGTGTTCGGAAACCCTGTACTGGATCGAGCTGCTTTATAGGACGGATTATCTCAATCAATCCCAATTTCAAAGCATCTACGGGGATTGTTCTGAACTCAGAAGTATCCTTTCAAGTATCACCAAAACGACCAAAGACAGCGAATAGCCGCGCGGCAGCGACTATTTATAATTCCTAATTCCTAATTCCCAATTCCTAATTGAAATAACCGGAGGGTTTTTATGAACAAATCTACCTACGAAACGCCCCTGAACAGCCGGTATGCCTCGCCGGAGATGCAGTACATCTTTTCTCCCGACAAGAAGTTCACCACGTGGCGGAAGCTGTGGGTGGCGCTGGCGGAGAGCGAGATGGAGCTGGGCCTGCCGGTGACGCAGGCGCAGGTGGACGAGCTGAAGGCCCATATCGAGGACATCGACTATGAAAACGCCCGGCGGCACGAGCAGCGGGTGCGCCACGACGTGATGGCCCACGTCCACGCCTACGGGGACGTGTGTCCCGGCGCCCGGGGCATCATCCATCTGGGTGCGACCTCCTGCTATGTCACCGACAACGCAGACATACTGATGCTGCGGGACGCGCTTGAGCTGATCCGTCAGAAGCTGGTGGAGGTGCTGCGCCGCCTGCGCAAATTCGCGTGGGAATACCGCGATCTGCCCTGCCTGGGCTACACCCATCTCCAGCCCGCCCAGCTGACCACCGTGGGCAAGCGGGCGTCGCTGTGGATGCAGGATCTGGTGATGGACCTGGACGAGGTGAACTTCGCGCTGTCGTCCCTAAAGCTGCTGGGCAACCGCGGCGCGACGGGCACGCAGGTCAGCTTCATGGAGCTGTTCGACGGGGACGGCGAGAAGGTGGACGAGCTGGAACGGCGCATCGCCCGGAAGATGGGCATGACCGCCGTGTTCGACGTGTCCGGCCAGACCTATCCCCGCAAGCTGGATTCCCGGGTGCTGGGCTGCCTCAGCGGCATCGCCCAGTCGGCCTACAAGTTCGCCCAGGACCTGCGGCTGCTGCAATCCTTCCGCGAGGTGGAGGAGCCCTTTGAGAAGAACCAGATCGGCTCCTCGGCCATGGCCTACAAGCGCAACCCCATGCGCTCCGAGCGCATCTGCGCGCTGTCGCGGCACGTGATGGCTGTCTATCAGGACGCCGCCATGACCGCCGCCACCCAGTGGTTCGAGCGCACGCTGGACGACTCCGCCAATCGCCGCCTGTCGCTGCCCGAGGCCTTCCTGGCCACCGACGCGGTGCTGGAGCTGTACGCCAACATCGCCGACGGCATGGTGGTGTATCCGAAGATGATCGAAAAGCGCGTGATGGAGAATCTGCCCTTCATGGCCACCGAGGACATCATCATGGAGTCCGTCAAGGCCGGCGGGGACCGTCAGGCCATCCACGAGCGCGTCCGCGTCCACTCCCAGGCCGCAGCCACCCGCATGAAGGCCGAGGGCCTGGAGAGCGACCTGCTGGAGCGCATCGCCGCCGACCCGGCCTTCCCCATCGACCGTGAGAGCCTCACCGCCCTGCTGGCCCCGGCCAAGTACACCGGCCGCGCCCAGGAGCAGACCGAGTGCTTCATCGAGCACACCGTGGACCCCATCCTCGATCGCTACAAGGCCGTGGACATGGGGACGATCACACTGTAATGATTTGGAATTGGGAATTAGGAATTGGGAATTATCAAAGGTCGCTGCCGCGTGATCTTCTGAACGTTTGCGCTGTAATATGCGGCAGCCGCACTGTTTAATTCCCCATTCCCGATTCCCAATTCACAATTCTGTTTTATTTACAAATATGGAAGGTGGTCGAAAGCATGAAGGATTACGTCGTCGGCATCGATGTAGGGGGGACCCGGATCCAGCTGGGGCTGTTTGACAGAGCCTACAAATCCCTGGCGGAAAAGCACTTCCTGACGGACAAGGAGATCGGCGCGGCGGAGATGATGGATCTGCTGGCGGCCCAGGTGCGCAAGCTGGTGGCCCAGGCGGGCCTGACCCTGGACGACATCCGGGGCGTGGGCGCGGCCTTTCCCTCCTATATCGACTATGAGAAGGGCGTGTGCGTGGAGACCAGCAACATCATGTCCTTAAACGACCAGCCGGTGCGGGACATGCTCTCCGAGCGGCTGGGCCTGCCGGTGTATGTGGACAACGACGGCAACCTGTCGGCGCTGGCGGAGCACGAGCTGGGCGCGGGCAAGGGCTTCGACAACCTGATCTACGCGGAGCTGTCCACCGGCATCGGCGGCGGGCTGATCCTCAACGGCAAAATTTACCGGGGCATGCACGGCATGGCGGGCGAGATCGGGCATATGCTCATATCGGACTCCATCGGCTACCCCTGCGGCTGCGGCGTCATCGGCTGCGTGCAGTCCATCTCTTCCGGCCTGTACATGGCGCGCTACGCCATGGACCGCATCAAGGAGGGGGAGGAGAGCCGCATACTGGACTACGCCGGCACCATCTCAAACATCGACACCTTGGCCGTGGGCCGGGCGCTGAATGTCAACGATCCGCTGGCCCTCGAGGTGGTCAACCGCGGCGCGGAGTACCTGGGCCGCATGTTCCACAACCTGAACCAGATCTTCGACATCAACGTGTTCATCTACGGCGGCGGGGTCACCAACCTGGGCCACCGCTTCGTGGACCGCATGATCGCCGCCTACCGGCACCATTCGCTGATGGACCAGAAGTATCCCGCCCGGTTCATCCCCAGCGCCCTGGGCGGCGCGTCCAGCCTCATCGGCGCGGCGCTCCAGGTCAAGTGACCCCCCTCAAAGGATCACGGTCCACGCATGAATGACAAGACGGATTGAAATCTTACAGGAAGGGTATCTATTCAGCTCTGCTGTGATAAGTGGAGATTGTCCGAGGCAACTGGGAACGACCTCTCAGTCACCGACTTCGTCGGCGACAGCTCCCCTGAAAGGGGAGCCAAGAGGA
>CADCAS010000068.1:9112-10589 GCA_902799465.1 uncultured Eubacteriales bacterium | reverse complement strand
ATTCGCTGTCACTTTTTGCTTTGGTGGCTCAAGTATTCGTTAGCACAAGTGGCTCAAATATTGGTTAGCACTTGGCTCAGATTTTCATTGACATTCACAAGGGAAACACTGGCTTCCTCCACGCATGATATTGAGATCAGGAAGGACGCTGGTAATAATACACGAAAAAGCTCCACTTCCCGTTATGGCTATTTCCAGATTGCTGCCTGTGACAAACAGTTTTTGCTGTTGTCCCATCCTGTGTGTAAGGTACTCATCCCAATAACAATACTGTTTATAGAATGGCCTATATAGCACTGTATGTATAGCATCTTCATGATGAACAATTTTAATCCCCCGATTAATCATACTCAACAAAGAAGACGTCCAACTAATTGGCGAAGACTTCTAATTGTAGATACCACACAAACAAAAGGAAGTCAAAACATGCTCCACGAAAAAGATATAACAATCCAGATCAAAAGTCAAGGGTATGAATCGGCAACTCCGAGCGCATCCTCTGCCAGCAAAATGCCCCTATACACGTCATCATCGGCAACCCGCCGTGGTCAGCAAAACAGACTAACGCAAACGATAACAACGCAAATGAATCCTATCCCAGACTGGATGCCAGGATAGCGGAAACCTATGTGGCGGGCACCTCCGCCACAAATAAAAACTCTATATATGATCAATATATCCGATCTTTTCGATGGGCATCGGATAGGATTGGCGATCATGGTATTGTCAGCTTTGTTACAAACGGTGGCTGGATTGATGGTTCCTCAATGGACGGTTTTCGTGGCTGTCTTGCAAAGGAGTTCAACAAAATCTATGTCTTTAACCTGCGTGTCAACCAGCGCACACAAGGTGAGGAATCGCGCCGTGAAGGCGGGAAGATATTCGGCTCCGGCTCCAGAGCGCCTGTTGCCATCACGATGCTGGTCAAAAACCCCACGCTCACGACTACGGGCAAAATCTTCTATCACGACATCGGCGACTACCTGAGCCGGGAGCAGAAGCTGACAATTGTTCGGAAAAATGTCAGTGAAAACCAGTTTGAGTGGGACAGAATTCAACCGGATACCCACAATGATTGGCTTAATCAAAGGAATGATGATTGGTATCTCTTTGCCCCTATTTCGATAAAGAAGATGGATGCTCCTTCTGGCCTATTCTGGATTTGGTCAAGAGGGAACGAAACAGGGCGTGATTCTTGGAATTATAATTCCAATCGTTCAAAGGTGTTAGCCAATACTGAAAGTATGGTCAGATTCTATAATGCTGAATGTGATCGATGGACCACATCTAATTCGGAACTAAAAAGGCTCTTCACGTTTTGTTGAGGGATTCGGAACGAACAAAGGGTAAAGCGAGGTAACGAATAAGGGTGAAGAAGTATTCGTCATCCCTATAGCCGTAGCCAATGCGTTTAGCGACTTTGATTTTGTTGTTGAATCCCTCCAGCTTGCCGGTACTGATCTGGTATTTCGCATGA
>CADCAS010000068.1:0-9061 GCA_902799465.1 uncultured Eubacteriales bacterium | reverse complement strand
AGATCCTCCTTCATCGCGTAGCAGACCGCAAGGTCTGAATGTTCCAAAAGAATCTCTTCCAGATGTTGGGCCTTCTCATTTGAAAGCCTGGCTTTGTTGCGCAATCCTCCTCGTTCAGGGTGGTGAAGCCGGTCAGGCAGCCCGGACGCCCGTTGCCGCGGCACAGGGAGTTGACCAGCTTCGGGATATCCTCCTCCTTCGCGCCCAGCTCGGCGAAGTACTTCGGCATGCCGATGGAGATAAAGAACCGCCTGAGCGCCTCGATGCCCGCCTTCGCGGTGACCTCGGGATGGTCAAAGTCCATCTGGCAGCCCCACACGCGCACGGCCACCTTGGCAAAGCGCATCACGTCGTGGTGCATTACATAGGTGAAGTTGGCCGGCAGGGTGACCGCCAGGCCCGCGCCGTGGGCGCAGTCGTAGAGCGCGGACAGCTCGTGCTCGATGTCGTGGCTGGTCCAGTCCTGACTGCGGCCGACGCCCACGGCGTTGTTGTGGGCCATCATACCCGCCCACATGATGTTGGCGCGGGCCTCGTAGTTGTCGGGATTCTCGATCACCCGCGGCCCCTCGTGAATCATGGTCAAAAGCAGCGCCTCGGTCAGCCGGTCGGTGACCTCGACCTCCTTCGTGTTGGTCAGGTAGCGCTCGTACAGGTGGGCCATGATGTCCGTGATGCCGCAGGCAGTCTGATAGGGCGGAAGGGTCTGGGTCAGTGCCGGGTTGAGGATGGAGAACTTCGGGCGGATGGCGTCGCCCGTCGCGCCGCGCTTGTACATGCCGTTCTCGTTGGTGATGACGGAGTCCGGGCTGCCCTCGCTGCCCGCCGCGGTGATGGTCAGTATCGTGCCCACGGGCAGGGCCTTGTCGATATACTTGCCGCAGTAGAAGTCCCAGAAGTCGCCGTCATACACCACGCCCGCAGCGATGGCCTTGGAGGAGTCGATGGTGCTGCCGCCGCCCACGGCCAGCACGAAGTCCACGCCCTCGCGCTTGCACAGCTCGATGCCCTGATACACCAGGCCGCTGCGGGGGTTGGGCTTCACGCCGCCCAGCTCAACATAGGGGATGGACTCGGCATTAAGCGACGCCTTCACACGGTCCAGCAGCCCGGAGCGCACCACGCTGCCGCCGCCGTAGTGGATCAGCACCTTGCTGCCGCCAAAGCGCTTCACCAGCGCGCCGGCGTCCTGCTCGCGGTCCTTGCCAAAGGCGAAGTAGGTGGGGGAGTAGAAGTTGAAATTGTCCATTGAAAGGCCTCCTTGTTTCCTCTCCGCATCGCTGCGGAAACAGGCCCCGCAGGGCGGCATGCTGCCGCCCTGCAGGTGGTGTCTGGGTCGGATCAGAGCTTCCGGGCGGTCATATTGCCGGCGGCGATGGCCTCGGCGATGTTGAAGGGCTTCTCGCAGTCGCCGATGGCGTAGGTCTCCACGCCCTCCAGGCCATCCAGGACGGCCTTGTTGGGCAGCATGTCCATGGCCTCGATGACGGCGTCGCAGGGGATGGTCATGTCCACGCCGGTCTCACAGCTGAAGGTGACTGTGCCGTCGCCCACGGAGACGATCCTGGCGTTCTGCCACACGCGGGTGCCGCGGGCGTAGATCATGGGGTTGGTGAAGGTGCGCACCCAGCTGGACTGGCCCTTGCCCAGCAGCTCGGCGGGCTCGGGGCTCAGGATGGTGACGTGCTTGCCCTGCGCCTGGAGATACAGCGTGATATCCACGGCCTGGGCGTTGCCGCCCACGACGACGACCTCGTTGCCCTGGACGCCGCGCGCCACGTCCTCGATGGGCATGACCACGGTGCCCGCGGTGGACTCGAGGCCCAGCGTGTCGCGCACGCCGCCGGTGGCCGCGATGACCACGTCCGGCGCGGCAGCCTTGATGTACTCCGCGTCGGCGGCCTGGCCGGTCACGACCTCCACGCCGTTGACTTCAAGCTGCTTCTTCAGGAAGGTGTTCAGGTTTGCAAGGTTCTCGTGGGGGCCTTTGATGGCGTTGGCGAACACCAGCAGGCCGCCCAGATAGCCGTTTTTCTCCACCAGCGTCACCTGATGGCCGCGCTTGGCCGCCACAGCTGCGGCCTCCATGCCGGCGGGGCCGCCGCCGATGACCAGCACCTTCTTGGGCGCCGCGGCGGGGGTGGGCTCGTAGCCGTCCTCCATGATGCCCTCATGATACATGCGCATGTGGGCGGCGTTCACGCGGCAGTGCTCGTAGAAGTTGCCCTGCTCGTCGAAGTCAAAGTGGCAGTGCATACAGCGGTTGCAGGGGCGGATCTCGTCGAAGCGGTTCTCCTTGAGCTTGTTGATGTAGCCGGGGTCGGCGATCAGCGGGCGGGTGAGCAGATAGAAGTCGGCCTTGCCCTGCTCCATGGCGTCCACGAAATAAGCCGGGGCGCGGGCGGGGTCCACGAAGCCCACGCAGCCGCAGGGGATGGACACGGCGGCCTTGATCTCGCTGACGACCTCCAGCAGGATGCCCGCGCCGGAGTTTTCGCTGTTCAGCTTGCCCTGGAAGTGGCGGCTGAAGTCGAACTGGGTGCCGAAGCCCGTGGTGCCCGCGATGCCGTAGCCGGTGAAGTACAGGTCTTGGGCGAACTCCGCGACGTGCTGGCCGAAGGGACCGCAGCGCAGATGCAGAGAATCCGCGCCGGCAGCCTCGAGCATCTTTGCGATCTGACAGTTCTCCTCCACGGTGGTCAGCTTGTTGTTCTGGCCGATCTCCTTGTCGTTCTCCTCGACGGCGTTGATGAGGATCTGCACCGGGAAGTCCTCGCCGCACGCGGCCTTGATGCCCTGGATGATCTCAGACAGGAAGCGGGTGCGGTTTTCAAAGGACTGGGGGCCGTACTCGTCCTCGCGCTCGTTGCGGTTGCGGGACAGGAAGGCCTGGCCGATGTTGTTGCCCGCGGCGTTGATCTCCACGCAGTCCACGCCCTGGCTCTGCAGGTACTTGGCGGCGTCGATGAAGGACTCCTGGAGCAGGTGCAGCTCGTCCAGGTTCATCTGGTGGGCCTTGGCGCACTCGAACTCCGCGGCGGCGGAGGCGTCGAAGCCGGAGAAGGACGCGCCCATCAGCGAGAGCTGATAGCCGCACACGCTGCCCTCGGCGTGGATGGCGGCGGTCAGGTCGGCGAGGTAGTTGTCATCGCGGCCATAGGTCTTGTAGTGGGCGGGGAAGGCGGGGTAGAGGTTGATGAAGTCCTCGATCCAGATCAGCTTCGCACCGCCCTTGGCCCAGTTGGAGTATTCCTCGATGATGTTCTGGGGCGTCTCGGTGGGCATGTAGGCCGAGCCGGCGGCGGACTTGACCAGGCGGTTTTCGATGGTCAGCTTGCCGAACTGCCAGGGCTTAAAGAGTATGCTGGACGCCATGTCCGGCGCGTCATCCCAGCGGAAGATTTCGCACTTCTGGGGATTGAGGATGCTGCTGGACGCCTGCTGCACCCCGGTGAACCGGGGCTCGGCGGCGGCCTCGGCCCCGGCGCTGTCCAGCGTCGGCAGGCCCACCGCGCCCGCCGCGGCCACGCTCGCCGCACCGGCGGCCATCACCTTCAGAAACGATCTGCGGGAGAGATTTGACGACATGTAAAATACCTCCTTAATTATTTGGAGCCGCGGGGGAGGGGAGGCCGGACGCACGCGCGCGGACCGCCGTCCCCACAGCCCATTTTCAAATGGATGCACGCGCTCAGAGTGCGCGCGCGGCCACGTTGCCCGTGGCGATGGCGTTGGCGATGTTGAGCGGCGTCGCGCAGTCGCCGACGGCGACGGCCTCGATGTCGAGCCCCTCGATCAGGCCTGCGTTGGGCAGCATGTCCAGCGCCTCGACGACGGTATCGCAGGCGTATTCGTAATCCACGCCGGACTCCGCGGTGAAGGCGATGAAGCCGTCGCCAACGCCGCTGACCTTCGCGTTCGGGAACAGGCGGCCGCCGTTGGCAAAGAAGGTGGGCTGGACGAACTCCTTCATGTTGACGGAGTGGCCCTTTTCAAACTTCTCCTTCGGGGAGGGGGTGACGATGGTGACCGTCTTGCCCTGACTGAGGAGGTACATCGCGGTGTCCACGGCCTGGGCGTTGCTGCCGAGCACGACCACGTTATCCCCGATGCCGCCGCCCAGCACGTCGTCCACGGAGATCACCCGCGTGGACGGGGTGGAGGCAAAGCCCGTGGTGTCGCGCCGTCCGCCCGCGGCCAGTATCACCGCGTCGGGGGCCTCTGAGCGGATCAGGTCGGCATCGACCTCGGTATTCAGGACGACCTTCACGCCCGCGATCTCGAGCTGGCGGGCCAGATAGTCCCTCAGACGGCCGAGGTTCTCATGGGGCCCCTTGACCGCCTCGGCAAAGCCCAGCAGGCCGCCGACCTGGCCGGCCCTGTCGTAGAGCGTGACCTCGTGGCCGCGCTGCGCGGCGATGCGGGCGGCCTCCATGCCGGCGGGGCCCGCGCCGATGACCATGACCTTCTTCACCGTCGCGGCGGGCAGCGGATCGAAGCCCTCGGGCATGACCTCGCTGTAGGCGCGGAAGTTCGTGGCGTTGACGCGACAGTGCTCCAGGTTGCAGTTGTCGGCGGGGGTGTCGTAGAAGCAGTGCAGACAGCGGGTGCAGGGCGCGATCTCGTCCAGGCGGTTCTCGCGCAGCTTGTTGACGTATTCGGGGTCCACGCAGAAGGGGCGGTTCATGATCAGGAAGTCCACCTTGCCTTCTTCGATGGCCGTGTTGAACAGATCGGGAGCCAGGGCGGGGTCGTTGTAGGTGGCGCAGCCCACGGGGATGCTCACGGCGGCCTTGATCCTGCCCGCGATGTCCAGGTTCAGGCCGACGCCGGAGTGGTTGCCCCGAACGAGGCCCTGGAAGTGCTTGTCGAAGTCGATGCGCTTGCCATAGCCGTTGAAGCCCTCGAAACCGCGGCTGGCGAAGTAGAGGTCGCCCGCGAACTGGGCGATGTGCTGGCCGCAGGGTCCGATGCGCACGTGCAGGCTGTCCGCCCCGGCGGCCTCCAGCCGCTTGGCGATGGCGATGGTCTCCTCGATGGTGTTGTAGGCGTCGTTGTCGCCCAGCGTCTTGTCGTTCTCCTCCACGCCGTTGATCAGCACCTGGACGATGAAGTCCTTGCCACAGGTCTCCTTCAGGCCGGTGATGACCTCCTCGGCGAACTTGCAGCGGCTCTCCAGCGTCTGGGGGCCGTACTCGTCGGTACGGTTGTTGCGGGCGCGGGAGAAGAAGGACTGGCCCAGGTTGTTGGCGGCGAAGTTCAGCTCAAAGGCGTCGAAGCCATTGTCCTGGAGCTTCTTGCCGATGCCGATGATGTCCTGGACCCACTGCCTGATGGTCTCGGTGTCGTAGTTGCCCAAGAAGGGCTCGGTGAAGTCCAGCGGACCGATGGGCGCGCCCATGGTGTCAAACTGGTAGCCGATGGTGCAGCCCGCGCCGTGCAGCGCGTCCACCAGGCCCTTGACGTCGTACTCCTCCAGCGGTCCCTTGAAGGGGCCGCCGCTGGTGACCGCCCAGATGTCCGCGAAGTCCTCGATCCAGATCAGCTGAACGCCGCCGTCGGCCATGCGCTTGTAGTAGTTGATGTACTCCTCCGGGTTGCGGCGCAGGAAGGCCAGCTGGAACGCGGCGGACTTGACCATGCGGTGGTTGAAGGTGCGGCCGCCCAGCTGCCAGTCAGAAAACAGCGGGCTCTTCGAGAGGTCGGCGCTGGAATTGGTGCGGAAGTCGTCATACTGCGGGTTCGCGGCGGCAGCCGGCGCGGGCGCGGGGACGGGAAGCGACACGCCCAGCGCCTGCGCCCGACAGGCGTTGACGCCGTCGCGCAGGGCGGTGGTGCACAGCGTCGCGCCGGAGATGCCATCCACCTCTGCGGGGCTTCCGGCGGCGACGATCTTCTGACAGTATTCCTCCGCCTCCGCGGTCATGCGGGCAAAGTAGTCGTCGGACGTGCTCTCGATGAGAGTGTAGCCCACATCGGTGATGGCCGTGTCAGAGAAGGTACACTTCACCTCGATGGTTGCAAAATCGGTGGACTGTACGCTCGTGTAGGTGCCGGGCGTGTAGACGCCCTTCCCGGAGGTCTCGGCGAAGGCCATCGCCCCGGCGGCGTTTGCCAGGCCCAGCGCGCCGAGGGAGGCTGTGCCCGCGGCAAGACCCTTGAGGAAACTTCTGCGGCTGACGTTGCTCATGTGCATACCCCTTTCATTGTGAAGCGTTCTGGTTTGAACAGTCATCGTGTCCGTGACTGTGGTGTACAGCCAAAAGGGTTTTTATCTGGATTCCCGCTCGTATTCGTATATCTCGTGGATCTCGCTGTCATATCCCTGGTAAAAGCCCTTCGGCATGCCCAGGACGATCTGCGCGCCGCGGTTGTAGCTGATCAGCATGCGGTTTGTCCCGCGGTCAAAGGAGATGCCCTCGACCTCGCCCTGGAGGGTCACGTCGTCCAGCGTCCGCTCCAGCACAACCGGCCAGGCTGTGCGCGACGTGTCCACCCGGCAGCGATAGACGTGGTCCGGCTCGCCAAGGTCCGCGGTCCCGTCGTCCGCCGTCATGAAGAGACAGCCGTCGTCATAGGCGATCCCCTGGATCCACTGCGGCACGGGCTGCAGGTGATGCTTGCCCAGATACGCGCCCGATTCCAGATCGTACCGATAGAGATAGCGCCCGCTCTCGCCGTCCGCCCAGGAGCACAGCCAAATGGAGCCGCTGTCCGGGTCCACGGCGATGCCGGACACCTCCGTCTGGCCGCTTCCCGCGTCAAAGGCATAGGTCCGCGCCAGCTCGAGCGTCTCAGCGTCATATACAGCGATCTGAATGTTCTTCGCCTCGCCGTCCATGAAGTACTCCACGCCGGCGTAGATCTCGCCGTTGTACACGTCGATGTCCCCGATGTGATTGACCTCGTCGGCAAAGCCCGCAAAGGGCTCCGCCGCCGTGGCGGACAGGCGCCAGTCGCCGTCATACCTCGACAGCGTCGTGCTGCCGCTGACGTAGCGGCAGCCGCCCTCCCAGGCGATGCCCTGACGCCCGTCGACGGCGTGGGCCGCGTTCAGGGCATAGGCGTGGAGCGGACGCATGTCCTCTGCCTCCGGCTTCCCCGGCACCGTGACCGGCTGTGGCGGCTGCGCAGTATCCGCTTCGAGATACCTGTCCCGAAGGGCTTCGAGCTCATCGTCGGTGATGTCCAGCTCCGTTTGGATGTAGCCCAGCGCCGACCCGTAGTTGGCCTTCAGCCAATCCAGCGCATTGACCATGTACTGCGGATCGACCTCGTCCATGGCGCGCATATAGGTCTCCATCTCGTCCTCACCGACGCCCTGGGCGGCCAGCATCCGCCGCTCACCCTCGATGCGCTCGGCGTTGAAGGTGTTGGTCAGCATGAAATCCGCCAGGATGGTCTCCTCATCCACGCCCAGCGCGGAGAGGATCAGCATGGCCGCGCAGCCGGTGCGGTCCTTGCCCTGGGTGCAGTGAAAGAGCAGCGACGCGCCCTCGGGCAGCGCCAGAAGCTCCCGGAACATGCGCGCGTAGCCCGCCTTCCCCGGCTCGCCGGACAGAAACTCGACGTACATCCGGTCGCTGACGATGCCGAGCCGAATGGCCAGCTTGAGCCTGTCCAGGGAGTTGTTCAGGTCCAGCCCCTCCCTGTCCTCCGCGGTCATGCTCCGACGCCTGGCTGCCATCGCCTCCTCGTCCATGATGCCCAGGTGCAGATACTTCACCCCGTCGATCTCCGGGTCGGGCGCGCTCTCGACCTCGCTGGTCATGCGCAGGTCGATCACCACGGCGAGGTGGTAATCCTCCTTCAGGCGCTCTATGTCCGCCTCCGTGGCGTCTCCCAGCGCCGCGCTGCGCAGGAACGCGCCGCGCCGGACGGTGCGCCCGTCCTCCGCGGCATAGCCGCCCAGCTCCCGGGCGTTGCCCACGCCGGTCAGGCCGAGGCTCTGCGCTCCGGCGTCGATAGCCGTCTCAGCCTGCGCCAGGGCTATGCCCATCAGCAGCACGCCCATAAGCAGCATACAAATGACCTTCTTCATCTGCGATACCCCCGTCTGTAGATCACCAGTCCACCGGCTGCCCTGATCCTCTCTCGCGCGGTCATTCCGTCAGGAGCTTTTGACGCAGGCACGCCGTCTCCTTTTCCTTTACGCCCAGCGCTTCGGAGAGATAGCCCTGCGCGCCGCCGAATTCCCGGTCCAGTGCCTCGAGGGCGTTGTCCATGTAGACCTCCGCCACCGCGCCGCACATGATCAGCAGCGCGTTCAGCTTGTCCTCCGGGAAGTCATGGGGCGCGACCCGCTGGCGAACGGCCTCTATCGTCCGGGCGTTGTATACGTTGGTCAGCATGTAGTCGTGATACACGGTCTCCCTGTCCGCGCCGAGGGCGAAGAGGGTCAGCATGGCCGCGCAGCCGGTGCGGTCCTTGCCGTCAGTGCAGTGCCAGAGGATGGCGCGGCCGTCCTCCAGGCCCAGCAGCGCCTCAAAGAAGGCGCGATAGGCCGCCCTTCCCCGCGCGTCGAGCAGGAAGCCCTCGTAGAGCCGGTCGTTCATAAACCCGTTTTCATAGGCCATATTGAACAGCGCCATGCGGTCCCCCTTCTATCATATTTTACCATAGTACCATTGCATCTGTCCATACCCGGACAGGCAAAAAACAGCACGGTATGCGCCGTGATGTGCTGGTAATAAGGGAACAGGCAACAGGCAACAGGGAACAGGAAACAGGGAACAGGAATGGCTGCTGCCGCGCGTGCCGCAGGGCAGCCAAGCTGTTTTCATTCCTAATTCCTAATTCTCTTCGTCAATCCCCATTTATACGCATATATGATAACCGAGGTGACTGCCGCTGTTTTTGAAGCGAAGAAAAGATGATATATCTTGCCAGGGTTGCTTTATCCCGTGACATGGTATAAAATGGTTGCGGAGAACGGATATTGTGTTTGTAAACAGGAGGATATAAGTTTGAAACCAACACATGACAAAAAGACATAGCAAAGGAAGCCACCCCCAGCAGGAGGAAGCAGCAGAACCGAGAGAGTAGTCAGCTGGATGAGGCT
>CADCAS010000067.1 GCA_902799465.1 uncultured Eubacteriales bacterium | reverse complement strand
GGTGAGGCTTTCCGATAGTCGGTTCTTTCTTCGTTGCTCACGATGCTATTATATCACGTCTGTTACAAAAATGCAATATTTATTTGCCAAGTTAATAATAGGGCTCAGCAAAGGGGGCCACATCATGACGGACCGGGAATGGGACAGGCGGCTGCGGATTAAGACCATTGGGCGGGAGGACGAGAGCGACCCGAACTGCGCGCCCTACGAGCCCACGCCCTACGCGGTGCTGGAGCGGGTGGCGGAGAGCGGCTACATCCGGCGCAGGGACAGGCTGCTGGACTATGGCTGCGGCAAGGGCCGGGTGGCCTTCTTCATGGCCCATGCGGTGGGCTGCGCCGCCGTGGGCATCGACCACTCCCGGAGGCTCATCGACCTGGCCCGGGAGAACCGCCGCGCCTGTCCCGCCGGGGACCGGGTGAAGCTGGTCTGCGCCCGGGCCGAGCAGCATCCCCTGGGCGACGAGACCGCGTTCTTCTTCTTCAATCCCTTCTCCGAAAAGATATTCGATTCCGTGCTGCGCCGCATCCTCGCCAGCTGCCGCGAAAATCCCCGCCGCGCCACCCTGCTGTGCTACTATCCCTCGGAGGCGTACCTCCAGCGCCTCGACGAGGCGGAGGAGCTGCGTCCCCTCGACCCCATCGACTGCCGCGACCTCTTCGACGGCAAAAATCCCTGGGAGCAGGTCGCCTGCTACCGGCTCGACAATCCCTGATTTGACCGAGCCGCCTTCTCAATCGCCCCTATACGACTTCAAATTGGGATTTAGGGAGTAGGCAGTAGGGAGTAGGGAGTAGGGGAGAACGGCAGATGAACGGCGTTCTAAAGGAATGAAGAACGTTAAGCATCCNGTTTTCAATAGAAGTCAGAGGCTGTGCCGTAACTTCCCCTACTCCCTACTGCCTACTCCCTACTCCCTGGATTTGTCGGGCAAAGCCCGACAAATCCCCGTTTATCGCTTTGACTGAATGCTAACCCAATTGTTCCCCGCCCTCTATTTTAACCCTCCCCAAACATTGACACCACCCCCATTGGATGCTATAATTTCAGCATACGTCGATGGGACTGCCTGCGGGTCTGGAACGGACTGGCAGGTATTTTTAGTATGGGGGAGGGGATGCGCCGTGCGGATGACGGGCGCGTGTATCCTGATGGAGTGCCTGCTGGAGCAGGGCGTGGACACGGTATTCGGGTATCCGGGCGGGACGATTTTAGAGGTCTACGACGCCCTGCTGAAATACCCCTCCATCCGCCACTATCTGACGGCCCACGAGCAGGGGGCGTGTCACGCGGCGGACGGCTATGCCCGGTCCACGGGCGCGGTGGGGGTGTGCTTTGCCACGTCGGGGCCGGGGGCCACGAATCTGGTGACGGGCATCGCCACGGCCTACATGGACTCGTCGCCCATCGTGTGCATCACCTGCAACGTGGAGCTGAAGCTGCTGGGCAAGGACAGCTTTCAGGAGGTGGACATCACCGGCGTCACCATGCCCATCACCAAGTGCAACTACCTGGTGCGGCGGGTGGAGGACCTGGCCGACACGGTGCGCGAGGCCTTCGCCATCGCGCGTTCGGGGCGTCCGGGGCCGGTGCTCATCGACATCCCCAAGAACGTGTCCTCCGAGGAGACGGAGTACGCCCCGCTGACCCGGCACGAGCACGGCACCACCGGCCACCTGGCCCAGCTGATGAAGCGCTCCTCCCAGAACTTCCGCGCCCCGGAGCCGGATCACGGCGACATCGACCGGCTGGCGGACATGATTCGCGCCTCGAAGAAGCCGCTTCTGATCTGCGGCGGCGGCGTGGTGCGCAGCCGCGCCAACTGGGAGTTCGAGGAGTTCGCCAATCGCATCGACGCCCCCGTGGGCATCACGGTGATGGGCGCGGGCGGCTTCCGGGGGCTGAACCGGCTGGCCACCGGGCTGGTGGGCATGCACGGCAGCCAGGCCAGCAACATGGCCGTGGATGCCTGCGACCTGCTGATCGCGGTGGGGTGCCGTTTTTCGGACCGCGTGGCGCTCAATCCCCAGAGCTTTGCAAGAAACGCCCAGGTGGTGCAGATCGACATCGACCGCTCCGAGATCAACAAGAACGTCGAGACCGCCCACCACATCATCGGCGACGCCCGGCGGGTGTTGCAGCTTCTCAACGAGCGCATGGAGCAGCTGGAGCACGCCGAGTGGAAGGACTACGTGTTCTCCTTCAAGACCCAGACCGAGTACGACACCGCCGTGGGCCGCATGACGCCGGTGCAGATCCTGGACGCCATCGCCCGCACCGCGCCGCGGGACACGGTGTACGTCACCGATGTGGGCCAGCACCAGATGTGGGCCATACAGCACCTCCACTTCGAGTATTCCGGCCAGCTGGTCACCTCCGGCGGCTTCGGCACCATGGGCTTCGGCCTGGGGGCGGCCATCGGGGCGCAGGCCGGCAATCCCAACAAGCTGGTGGTGAACATCACCGGCGACGGCAGCTTCCGCATGAACTGCAACGAGCTGGCCACCGTGGCGTATTACGACCTGCCCATCGTCACCATCATATTCAACAACGGGGCCCTGGGCATGGTGCGCCAGTGGCAGACCCTCACCTGCGGCGGGCGGTATTCCCAGACCACGCTGGACCGCGGCCCGGACTTCGTCAGGCTGGCCGACGCCTACGGCGTGGAGGGCTGCCGGGTCACCAACGTCCGGGACTTCGAGGCCGCCCTGCGCCGCGCGCTGGTCCACGGCCACGCCGCCGTCATCGAGTGCGCCATCTCCATCGACGAGATGGTCCGCCCGATGGTGCACGGCGGGGGCAACATCACCGAATTCATGGTGGACTGAGGGGAGGGACAGGCATGAATAACGCGATCACGCGCCACACCCTGGCGGTGTTGGTGGACAACGAGGCGGGCGTGCTGTCCCGGGTGGCGCGGCTGTTCTCCGGCAAGGGCTACAACATCGAATCCCTGGCGGTGGGCGCGACCCACGACCCGGCGATCTCCCGCATGACCATCGAGATGCTCACCGATGAAAAGCAGGCACGGCTGATCTGCAATCAGCTCCGCAAGCTCATCTGCGTCCACTCCGTCAAGCGTCTGTCTTCCGAGCGGGCCATGCGGCGGGAGCTGGTGCTCATCAAGGTCTCCGCACCCACCCATCAGGCGCGCAGCGAGGTTATACAGATCGCCAATATCTTCCGCGCCTCCGTCATCGACGTGTCCATGGAGACCATCACCGTCGCCGTCATCGGCGATGACAGCAAGGCCGAGGCCATACAGAACCTCCTGAGCGAGTTCGGCATCCTCGAGCTGGTCCGCACCGGCACCGTCGCCCTCGAGCGCGGCGCCTACACCATCGACGAGCAGACCAAGGAGAAGGGCGAGTTCGATTACGGGAAGAATGTGCTGTAGGGAGTAGGGAGTAGGCAGTAGGGAGTAGGGGAGTTACGGCAAAGCCTCCGACGTCTATTGATGACGCCGCATTTTCCAGAGGATACTTGAGGCTCTTCATTCCTTGAGAACGCCGTCCTGTTGCCGTTCTCACCCTACTCCCTACTCCCTACTCCCTACTCCCTAAAAAACAGGAGGTTTATTCAATGAATGAAGCCTTTTCCCGCACCGCGATGCTGTTGGGGGAGGAGGGTCTGGCGCGGCTCGGGGCGGCCCGGGTGGCGGTGTTCGGGGTCGGCGGCGTGGGGGGACACGCGGTGGAGGCCCTGGCCCGCAGCGGCGTGGGGGCGCTGGACCTGATCGACAACGACGTGGTAGCCCCCTCCAACCTGAACCGGCAGATCGTCGCCCTGCACAGCACCATAGGGCGGTACAAGGTGGATGTGGCCGCCGAGCGCATCCGCGACATCAACCCCGACTGCCGGGTGACGACCCACCGGCTGTTCTTCACCCCGGAGACGGCGGGGCAGTTCGACTTCGCCCGCTACGATTACGTGGTGGACGCCATCGACACCGTGACGGGCATCGTGCAGCTGATCGTCTCCGCCAAGGCCGCGGGCACGCCCATCATCTGCGCCATGGGCGCGGGCAACAAGCTGGACCCCACCCGCTTCGAGGTGGCCGACATCCACGAGACCACCGTCTGCCCCCTGGCCCGGGTGGTGCGCCGGGAGTGCCGCGCCCGGGGCATCACCGGCGTGAAGGTGGTCTATTCCCGGGAGATCCCCGCCATCACCGCTCCCGCCCAGCCCGGTCAGAAGCCCACCCCCGGCTCCACCGCCTTCGTCCCCGCCGTGGCAGGATTGATCCTGGCGGGCGAGGTCGTGCGGGAGATCGTTGGGGGAAGGGAGTAGGGAGTAGGCAGTAGGGAGTAGGGGGAGTTACGGCGCAGCTTATGCCTTCTATAAGAACGTTAGAGTTAAGCATACCACTCCCTCAGTCACGCTTCGCGTGCCAGCTCCCTCGGGGAGGGAGCCAATAGAGCGCGGCCGCATTCTAAAGATTTCCTCTCTGAACATCAAGGTGGGGCCGCGTCCAAAAGGCTCCCTCTCTGAGGGAGCTGGCTGGCCGAAGGCCAGACTGAGGGAGTCCATAATGCCAAACAAAGGAACGTCAATACGCCATACCGCGCATTGACGTTCCTTCGTTCCCGGGCTATTCCTGTTCCCTGTTCCCTGTTCCCTGTTCCCTGATCTTCCCCACGACCTCCTCCACCGCGATGCCCTCCCGCCGGGCGATCTCCGCGACGGCGTCGGCCTCGGGCTTCAGGCGCTCGATGCCGTATCCGTGGGCGCGCTTGGCGGGGACCGGGCCCCAGGGGGAGTCGAGGGTCAGCGCCTCCCGGTTCAGGGTCATGCGCCGGCAGGCGTGCCAGCGCACGCCCAGGGTGGTGGTGTGCCTGAGCATCAGTCCGGCGAAGCGCTCGGCCTCGGGCTCGTGGCACAGGCAGCACAGCGCCGTGGCGGGGCGGCCCTTCTTCATCAGGATCGGCTCGCACCAGGCGTCCAGCGCGCCCGCGTCCAGCAGGGTCCGCGCGGCGAAGGCCAGGGCCTCGCCGGTCATGTCGTCCAGATTGCATCGCAGCTCGGCTACCGTTCCGGCCCCGGCGTCGCTCTCGCCCAGCATGGCCCGCACGCAGTTGGCCCACTCGAAGTCCTTCGCGCCCATGCCGATGCCGGTCGCGGTCACCGCCATCGCGGGCATGTCGCCGAAGCTCTGGCCGAAGTGCTTCAACAGCGCCGCCCCGGTGGGGGTGCACAGCTCGCCCCGCACCCTGCCGCCGTAGATCGGCACGCCCTCCAGCAGCCGCGCCGTGGCGGGGGCGGGCACCGGGAGCACGCCGTGGGCGCAGCGCACCTCGCCGAAGCCCACGTGCACCGGCGACACCGCCACCCGGTCGGGCTTGAGCATGTCCATCAGCAGGCACACGCCCACCACGTCCGCCACCGCGTCCAGCGCGCCGACCTCGTGGAAGTGGACCTGGTCCACGCTCGCGCCGTGTACCGCGGCCTCCGCCCCGGCGATCAGCCCGTAGACCTCCCCCGCGTGGCGCTTCACCGCGTCCGGCAGATCCAGCCCCGCAATGATGGCCTGAATGTCACGAAGCCCGCTGTGGTGGTGATGCGCGTGGTGATGGTCGTGTTCATGTTCATGGTCGTGCGCGTGCTCATGGTCGTGTCCATGGTCATGCTCGTGCTCATGGCCGTGGTGGTGATGCCCGTGGTCGTGGAGCGCCACATCGTGGGAATGCTCCTCCTCCCCGTCGATCACCACGTCGATGTGGGTGCCCCAAATGCCGCACTTCTCCACCCGACGCCGCGAAAGCCGTACCCCCGGCAGGCCCAGAGCGTTCATCCGATCGATGAACCCCTCCGGGTCCGGGATCAGCTCCGAAAGCGCCGCCATCAGCATGTCCCCCGCCGCGCCCATGTTGCATTCGATGTAGAGTGTTTTCATTATGTTGGTGTCCTTTCCGGCATCGCCGAGGGTCGGTTCTTTTTTAATTGGGAATGGGGAATGGGGAATGGGGAATTAAATGGCGGCTGCCGCGCGCATCATAAGGTCGGCCAGGCTTTTTCAATTCCCAATTTCAAATTTCTAATTCTCTCCAATCCCCTTCATCCTGTTGATCCGGTTGGCCAGGTAGCCTGCGCCGAAGCCGTTGTCGATGTTGACGACGGAGACGCCGCTGGCGCAGGCGTTGAGCATGGACAGCAGCGCGGACAGCCCGCCGAAGTTGGCCCCGTAGCCCACGGAGGTGGGCACGGCCACCACGGGGCAGTCCACCAGGCCGCCGACCACGCTGGCCAGCGCGCCCTCCATGCCCGCCACGGCGACGACGCACCGGGCGGATTGCAGCTCCTCCACGTGGGCCAGCAGCCGGTGCAGCCCGGCCACGCCCACGTCGTAGAGGCGTATCACCCTGCTGCCCAGGGTCTCGGCGGTGAGCGCGGCCTCCTCGCAGACGGCCAGGTCGCTGGTGCCTCCGGAGGCCACCACCACCCTGCCCACCAGCGGATGCTCTTTGGGATTGGCCACGCCCACCCGGGCCACGGCCTCGTAGCGCAGCGGCACGGCCTTTTCCACCTGCGCCGCCTTCTCCGGATCCATGCGGGTGATGAGTATGTTCTCCGATCCCGCCGCGATCATCCGCGACGCGATGGCGGCGATCTGTGCGGCGGTCTTGCCCGCGCCGTAGATCACCTCGGACGCGCCGTTTCTGAGCTGGCGGTGGTGGTCGATCTTCGCGAATCCGATGTCCTCGAAGGGGGCGCGGTCCAGCAGTCCTGCCGCCGCCTCGGGGGTCATTTCGCCGTCGCGCACGGCGTTCAGCGCCCGCAGCAATGCCTCTCTGTCCATGTCAGCCCCTGTCCTCCGTATCGATGAATATGGTGTCAAACCAGGGCTTCAGCGCCCCGCGCAGCTCGCCCCGGCGCCTGGCCGCGTCCTCCACCTGGGCCGCGGGGAACTGGAGCCGCGCCGCGCCGTGAAACACCCGGGCCCGGAAGTCCGTAAAGCCCAGCGCAAACAGCGCGGATTCCGCGCCCTCCACCCGCCGAAGCACATCCTCGGTGATGGGCTCCCCGGCGGGCACGCGGGTGGCCAGGCAGGCGTAGGCGGGCTTGTCCCACGTAAACAGCCCCGCCTCCCGGGAGTACGCGCGCACCTGGGCCTTGGTCACCCCGCACAGCCGCAGCGGCGACAGCACGTCCAGCTCCTCAAGCGCCCGCATGCCGGGGCGGTCGCCGGCGTCGTCGGAGGCGTTGGTGCCGTCCATCAGCGCGTCGTAGCCGTCCGCCCGCGACGCCGCCAGCAGCGCGGAGAAGATGTGCCGCTTGCAGTGGTAGCAGCGGTTCGCGGGATTGGCCCGCACCGCGGGGTCGGCCAGGGCGTCCAGCCCGAGCACCTTCAGCCGCGCCCCCAGCGCCTCCGCCAGTCGGCGGGCGTCCTCCGTCTCAAAGGATGGCTGGAAGGCCGATTTCACGCAGTAGGCCGTCACGTCGCACCCGCAGGCCGTGGCCGCGTACAGCAGATACGCGCTGTCCGTGCCGCCGGAAAAGGCCAGCGCCAGCTTCGGATGCGCCGCGAAAAACACCCGCAGCGCCTCCGGAACGCCCTTTATCATAACCCTGTACCTCCATAGGTTTATGCCGCTATCATATCATATCCCGGGGGTGAAATCAAGGGGGAGGGGAAGGGAACAGGGAACAGGGAAAAGGGAACAGGGGACAGGGAACAGGGAACAGGGAACAGGGGACAGGGAACAGGGAACAGGGAATGGCTTGGTTACGCAGGGGCGGCGATGCGCTGCCCGTCAGGTAATGCGGATTGTTTCGGTATTGGTCGCCCCTGCAAGAGCGCGCGGCAGCCGCTATTCCTGTTGCCTGTTGCCTGTTGCCTGTTCCCTGATGCCTGATGCCTTCCGTCCCAGCGGATTCCACCGGTCGGAGCGGTAGCGGAGGACGAAGAGGACGAACAGCAGGATATTGTGGGCGATCATGCAGCCCCAGGCGGCGGTGAGGCCCCCGCCGAAGGCGCGGACGGCGACGACGGTGCACAGCACCCGCAGGCCCCACATGCCGATGATGTTGCACACCATGGCGTAGAGCATGTCGCCCACGCCCTCGAAGATGCCTTCCAGCACCACGGCCACGCCGTAGAGGGGCTCGGTGACGGCCACCATTTTGAGCACCGTCGCGCCCAGGCGGATGACCTCCGGGTCGGGGGTGAACAGGCTCATCATCCAGTCGGAGAGCAGGAACAGCGCCGCCCCGGAGACGGTCATCATGGCCACCTCCAGCGCCAGCAGCACGCGGGTGACGTCGCGCATGTACTGCCTGTCCTGCCGCCCGTAGGCCTGCCCGGAGAGGGTGGCGGCGGCGGTCTGCACGCCGTAGGCGGGGATGTAGAAGGCGGACTCGGCGGTGTTGGCGATGGAGTGGGCCGCGGTGGACACGGTCCCGAGGGAGTTGATCACCGAGGCGAAGGCCACGTATCCGAAGGAGGTGGCGAAGCGCTTCAGGGCGGAGGGAATGGCCACGCGCATGCAGGGCTTCAGTATGGCCGGGTCGGGCCGCAGGGACCTGCCCCGGGGGGAGACCTGGGGATGCCGCCACAGCGCCGCGGTCATCAGCACGCCGCCCACGGCGACGGCGATGGCCGTGCCCCAGGCCGCGCCGACGACCCCCAGGCCCGCGCCGGGAATGCGCAGGGAGAGCCCCAGAAGCGTGACCTCGCGGGTCTCGTAGATCAGCAGGAAGTTCAATACCACGTTTAAGCCGTTTACGACCAGGTTGACCCGCATGGGCGTCCGGGTGTCCCCGGTGGCGCGCAGCACCGTGCCGAAGATCACCGTGGCGGCCCTAAACAGCATGGGGGTGTAGATGATGAAAAAGTACCGCGACGCCATGGGCTGGAGCTCCGGGCGGGCGTTCATCCATTTGGGGACGAGGCCGCTCAGGGAAAGGGTGATCGCCGTGAACGCCAGCCCCGACACGAGCACCGCCAGCACCGACTGCGCCGCCGCCTTCGAGGCGTCGTCGTAGCGCCCGGCCCCGATGGCCCGGGCGATGTAGGCCAGAAAGCCGACGCCCAGCGCGAACACCGAGCTGCCCACCAGCCAGCTCACCGTGGTGGTGGTGCCCACCGCCGCCGTGGCCGCCGCGCCCAGACGCCCCACCATCGCCGAATCCACGTACTGCGCCGCCACCTGGAGCCACTGCTCCAGCATCGTCGGCCACGCCAGCGCCAGCACGACCCCGATCAATCCCCGCCGCTTTGCCTTCTCCAATGTCGCAGCTCCTCTGTGTGAAAGTATGCAAGGGATATTATAGCACGAACGGGACCGGGAGGGCAACCGGCCAGCCCGCCTGACGATGGGGATTTGTCAGTGCGCGGAGCGTTTTGGGCATAAAAAAACCGCCATATGGCGGTTTTTTTATGCCCGGGATCAGGCCTCGGCGGGAGCGCCAACGGGGCAAACGCCCGCGCAGGCACCGCAGGACACGCACAGATCGGCGTCGATCACATACTTGCCATCGCCTTCGCTGATGGCGGAAACGGGACACTCTTCGGCGCAGGAGCCGCAGGCGACGCATTCGTCACTGATCGCATATGCCATGATAAATACCTCCGTGTTTTTTGATAAAATCATTATACACTAATCATGCCAAAATTGCAAGAGGCAATTCACAAAAATCGAAATTTTCCTGTTATACGCCCCTAACTACCCCCTACAGACACCAAAATTTGCAAGTTAGCATTCTAAAACTGCAAAAATTGCACATGCCTAACTTCGCCGGGAAGGGAATGGAATGGGCGGGAGGTGGAGGGACTGTTCTTTTGTTGAATTAGGAATTAGGAATGAGGAATTAGGAATTAATACCGGCTGTCACATACTCTGTAGAGGCGGCCAATGGCCGCCCGCCATCTACCGAAATAAAATGTACGGCCTGGCGGGCGGCGAGCCTTTTCACTTTTTTCTGTAAATAGCTTCAAAACTGTGATAGAATAACAATATCACGGAGGTAAGGACATGGGCAGAAAAAGGAAAAGCGCAC
>CADCAS010000066.1:32444-41333 GCA_902799465.1 uncultured Eubacteriales bacterium | reverse complement strand
CGCCGCCCCTGCGCAGCCTGGCCATTTATAATTCCTCATTCCTCATTCCTAATTCCTCATTCGACAAATTCCCATTGGCCGCAGGACTGAATAGTTACCCTGAAATGACTGTTTTGGGAGGACGGCATGAAGAAGACGGTTCTGAGGAATTACGCGAAGCTGATCGCCGGGGTCGGGGTGAACGTGCAGAAGGGGCAGGAGGTGTTCATCGACGCGGGGCTGGATCAGCCGGAATTCGTGGCGATGGTGGTCGAGGCGTGCTATCGGCTGGGGGCCAGCCGGGTGGTGGTGGACTGGAATTATCAGCCGCTTGAAAAGCTGCACGCGCGGCACCAGAAGCTCGGGACGCTGTCCGAGCTGACCGGCTGGCAGGAGGCGCGGTGGAAGCACTATGTGGACAAGCTGCCGTGCCGCATCTATCTGGACTCCGACGACCCGGACGGGCTGAAGGGCGCGAACCAGAAGAAGCTGGCGCAGGCGCGGCAGAGGAAGTATCCCTTGATCAAGGGCTACCGGGACCAGATGGAGAGCAGGTATCAGTGGTGCATCGCCGCCGTGCCCGGGGCGGCCTGGGCGAAGAAGCTGTTCCCGGAGCTGAGCAGGCATCAGGCCGTGGAAAAGCTGTGGGAGGCCATCCTCGCGACCAGCCGGGTCACCGACGATCCCGTGGCGGCGTGGGCGCGGCACAACCGCAGCCTCACCGAGCACTGCGCCCGGCTCAACGCGCTGGGGATCGAGAAGCTGCGCTACACCGCCTCCAACGGCACTGACCTCACCGTGGGCATGATCCCCGAGGCGGAGTTCAAGGGCGGCGACGAGACCAGCCTGCAGGGCATCGTGTTCAACCCCAACATCCCCACCGAGGAGTGCTTCATCACCCCCATGCGGGGCGCGGCCGAGGGGATCGTGCACGCCTCCAAGCCGCTGAGCTGGAACGGGCAGCTCATCGACCGGTTCTGGATCCGTTTCAGCGGGGGCAAGGCCGTGGAGTGGCACGCCGAGGTGAACAACGAGGCGCTGACCCAGATCATCACCATGGACGAGGGCAGCGCGTACCTCGGGGAGTGCGCCCTGGTGCCCTTCGATTCGCCCATCCAGAACAGCGGCATACTGTTCTACAACACGCTGTTTGATGAAAACGCCGCCTGCCACCTCGCGCTGGGCGAGGGCTTCGCGGATACCATCCGGGATTTCGAGCACAAATCCCTGGAGGAGTGCCGGGCGCTGGGCGTGAACGACTCCATGCTCCATGTGGACTTCATGATCGGCACCGCCGATATGGCCATCGACGCCATCACCAGGGACGGGCGGACCGTGCCGGTGTTCAGGGACGGGAACTGGGCGGCGGAGTAGGAGACGGGGGATTGGGGGACGACCTCTCAGTCAGCCTGACGGCTGACAGCTCCCCTGGGAGGGGAGCCAAGGGGGTGACGATCGTCCGGCATTTTCCATTTTCCATTCTCAATTCTCCATTTTTAATTCCCATCGCAGTTGGACATTGAATGACAGGGTTCAGGTGTGATAGAGTATAAACTGCCAAAGCGGCCAGGGGGTGATACCCGGGCCGCTTTGGTATGTTTTGGAGAGGAGGGATTCATGAAATGCCAAGGCGAAGGGGCGGGCAGCTGCCGCGATTCAGGGACGCCGCGGAGATCGAGGCCAGGATCGAGGCCTATTTCCAGAGCTGCGCCGGGGTGCCGATGCGCGAGGAGGACACCGGGAAGGCGGTGCTGGACAAGCGGGGCAAGCCGGTGATGGCCGGGGAGCGGCCCGCGACGCTCACGGGACTGGCGCTGGCGCTGGGGTTCAACACCCGCACCGACATGCTGCGCTACCGGGGCAGGGCCGAGTGCGAGGCCGCCATACTGCGCGGGCGCTCGCGGCTGGAGCAGTACGCCGAGGAGCGGCTGTACGACAAGGAGTGCGGCAGCGGGGCGCGGTTCGTGCTGGAGAACGGCGGGCTCAACGCGCCGCCCGAGGACGGCGACGGCGCGGACGCGGCGGTGATGGACGAGATCTCCGCGCGCATGGCCCGTGGGGCGGAGGACGCATGACCGGCGAGCAGGAGGCGGCGTATCGGTTTTTGACCCTGCGGCCCGCGGAGTACGGGCGGATGCTGGGGTACGGGAAGCTGACGGCGCTGCACAACGGGTGGATCCGCAAAATGCTGCTGGGGCGCGGGGACATGACGCTCCAGGCGCACCGGGGGTCCTACAAGACCACCGCCGTGGGGGTGACGCTGGCCATTCAGCTGATGCTGCGGGGGCGGGAGAACTGCATGTTCATCCGCAAGACCGACGACGACGTGAAGGAGGTCCTCAGGCAGGTGGCCCGGAACCTGGAGCATCCCGTGTCCCGGGCGCTGTACAGGACGCTGTCAGGGCAGGCGCTGAAGGTGCGGGCCAACGCCACGGAGATCACCACCTCCGCCTATCGCGGGGTGTCCGGGGCGGCCCAGCTCATCGGCATCGGCACGCAGTCCTCCATCACCGGCAAGCACGCGGACCGGGTGTTCACCGACGATATCGTCAACCTCCAGGACCGCAGGAGCCGCGCCGAGCGGGAGCGGGTCAGGGAATTCTACCACGAGCTGCGCAATGTGGTCAACCGGGGCGGGCGGATCGTGAACACCGGCACGCCCTGGCATAAGGAGGACGCCTTCGCGTGCATGCCCGAGGCCGAGCGGTGGGACTGCTATCAGACGGGACTGATGGGACGGGAGGAAATCGAGGCGCTCCGGATGGGGATGCCGCCGTCGCTGTTCGCGGCGAATTACGAGCTTAAGCACATCGCGTCGGAGGACGCGCTGTTTGTGGAAGCGCCGGCGTTTACGGACGACCCGGCGCTTTTGCGTGACGGCGTGGCCCACATCGACGCCGCCTACGGGGGAGGGGATTTCACCGCGCTTACCTGCGGGCAGCGCCGGGGGGATCGGCTGTACCTGTACGGGCGGCTGTGGCCGGGGCACGTGGACGCCGCGCTGGGGGAGGCGCTGGAGGCGTGCGGGCGGCTCATGTGCGCGCCGGTGTACTGCGAAAACAACGGGGACAAGGGATACCTCGCTAAGGAGATCGCGCGGCGGGGCTTCCGCGCAGGGGTGTACAGCGAGCGGGAAAACAAGTACACCAAGATCTCCACCTACCTGCGGAAGTGGTGGCCGCGGATCGTGTGGCTTCGGGGGACCGATCGGGCGTATATCGACCAGATCATGGATTATACCGGGGACGCCGAGCACGACGACGCCGCGGATTCCGCCGCGTGCGTGTGTCGGTATCTGGATGGAGTTAGGAATCAGGAATGAGGAATGAGGAATGAGGAATGAGGAATTGGGGTTACGGGGGAACGACCTCTCAGTCAGCCTGGCGGCTGACAGCTCCCCTGGGAGGGGAGCCAAGGGGGAACGGGGGACGACCTCTCAGTCGCGCTTTGCGCGACAGCTCCCCTGGGAGGGGAGCCGAGGGGGAACGGGGGACGACCTCTCAGTCGCGCTTTGCGCGACAGCTCCCCTGGGAGGGGAGCCGAGGGGGGTTACGGGGACAACTCCCTCAGTCTGCTTCGCAGACAGCTCCCTCGGGGAGGGAGCCTGAGTGATGG
This sequence comes from uncultured Eubacteriales bacterium, assembly GCA_902799465.1. GTDB lineage: Bacteria > Bacillota > Clostridia > Christensenellales > Aristaeellaceae > UBA2862. Next base: position 37,739 of record CADCAS010000066.1, on the reverse strand, counting down.
CGTCGGGCTATTAAAATTCCTAATTCCTAATTCCCAATTCCTAATTCCCAATTACAGGAAAGGAGTGTGTGCGTGGTTACTTATCAGGATTATCTGGAGGCGGCGGATGTGGCGGAGTTTGTGGGGCGGGCCATCGGGCGGCACATGGCCGGGGCGGAGTACAGGACGGCGGTGGACGCGGACCTGTACGACCGGCAGCGGAACGTGACCATCAACAGCTACACCCGGCTGATCCAGGACCGGGTGAAGGCCCCCGCGGCGGACATCACCGCGGCCAACAACCGCATCGCCTCAAACTTCTTCCACCGGCTGAATTTGCAGCGGTGCTCGTACCTGCTGGGAAACGGGGTGAGCTTCACGCGGAAGGAGAAGCGGGTCAACAGGGACGGCGTGGAGGTGGTGGTGGACCTGACCCGGGAGCGGCTGGGGTCGCGGTTCGACATCGACCTGAACGAGTGGGGCTACAAGGCGCTGATCCACGGGGTGGCCTTCGGGTTCTGGAACCTGGACCGGCTGTACGTGTTTCCCATCACCGAGTTCGTGCCGCTGTGGGACGAGGAGACCGGGGCGCTGCGGGCCGGGATACGGTTCTGGCGCCTGCAGCCCGACAAGCCCATGTCGGCGGTGCTCTACACCGAGGCGGGCTACACCGCCTTTAAGACGCCCAGAGGCGCGGGAGGACTGCGGCTGGAGCAGATGGGACAGCCGGAGCCCTACATCGTCAACCTGCGGCGCAGCCGGGCCGACGGCGAGGCGGTGGTCGGCTCGGACGGGTACGGAGCGCTGCCCATCGTGCCGCTTTGGGGGTCGAAGCTCAAGCAGTCCACGCTGGTCGGGATGCGGGAGAAGATCGACAGCTACGACCTGATCCAGTCGGGGTTCGCCAACGACCTCAACGACTGCGCCCAGATCTATTGGCTGATCGAGAACTGCGGCGGCATGACGGGCGAGGATCTCCAGGAGTTTTTGGACAACATCCGCTACAAGCACATCGCCAAGGTGGACACGGCGTCCTTCGGCGGGGACGGGCGCTCGGCGCTGTCGCCCTACGTGCAGGACGTGCCCTATCAGGGGCGGCAGGCCTATCTGGACGGCATGCGCGCCTCCATCTACGAGGACTTCGGGGCGCTGGACGTGCATGCCATCGGGGCCAGCTCCACCAACGACCACATCGACGCCGCCTATCAGCCGCTGGACGAGGAGGCGGATCAGTTTGAATTGCAGGTCATCGAGGCGGTGCAACAGGTGCTGGGGCTGATGGGCATCGAGGACACGCCCATCTTCAAGCGCAACCGGGTGGCCAATCTCAAGGAGGCCGTGGAGGCGGTGATGCTGGAGGCCAAATATCTGGACACCGAGACCGCGCTGGATCTGCTGCCCAACATCACCGTGGACATGAAGGCCGGCATCCTGCGGCGCATGGCCCAGGCGGAGGCGCGGTGATGGACCTCGTGGACAACACCCGGGCGGCGCTGGACGCCCTTCGGGAGGTAAAGGCCGGGATACTGGAGCGGGTCGGCAGCCGCTGGGCGGGCTACGCCGCGGGGCTGGCGGGTGGCGGGGCGCTGGGCGAGAGCCTGGAATACCGGGTGGAGGGGGACGCGGTGGCCGTGGGGTCCGCGCTCCACACCGCGCCGTATGTGGAGCTGGGGACCGGGACGCTGTATGCCCCCGCGCCGGAGTATGTCCGGACCGATCCGGAGTGGCTCCGGCGGTACGGGCCCGGCGGCTCGGAGAACCGGGGCAACGCCCGTTCGGGGAAGGACCACTGGGTCTACTTCGATGATGACGCCGGGGCGTTCCGGGTGGGAGGCCCCACCGCGCCGAGGCCGTTCCTCGCGCCCGCCTTCGAGGAACACCGGGACGAGTACATGGCCGAGATCGAGCGGGGGGTGAGGGGGATGGAGTAGGACGGAGGATGAATTGAAAATGGAAAATGGAGAATGGAGAATGGCGGTGCAAATCCTTCGGATTTGTCTGATTAAACGTATCTAGATGACTCCCTCAGTCAGCCTGCGGCTGACAGCTCCCTCAACTCCTTCAGTCAGCCTGCGGCTGACAGCTCCCTCGGAGAGGGAGCCTGGACGGGAGCCCGGACGGGAGCCTGAACGGGGTCCCAAAGGCCTCCCTCTTTGAGGGAGGTGGCCCGCGAAGCGGGTCGGAAGGAGTCAACGACTGAACAGTTACGATTAAACATTATAAGTGAAGTCGCAACGTATATTTAGGATCTTTTAATCAAAGAAATCCGCAAGGATTTCCGCATCCATTCTCCATTTTCCATTCTCCATTCTCAATTCCAACAGATCCCTGCATAACTACAGGGCTGAATGTCAACAGGCATGACCGAACTATATGAAAGGAGAGGATATTCATGGCACTGACACGGAAGGTTTTGGAGGAGCTGGGGCTTTCGGAGGCGCAGGTCGAGGCGGTGCTGGCGGCGCAGGCGGAGGCGCAGGATGAAGGGGACGCCGGGGCGCAGGGCGAGGAGAGCGCCGAGGCGGAAGCTGTGGACTGGCAGGGACGTTATGAGCAGCTGCGGCTGGCCTTCGAGGGGTTCAGGCAGGCGCAGGCGGCGCGGGAGCAGCTGGAGCGCGTGAAGGCGGCGTACACGGCGCTTTTGAAGGGCGCGAATGTGGACGAGCGGCGCTGGGGCGCGATCCTGCGGGCCACCGACCTGACGGGGCTGGCGCTGGACGCCGACGGTTCGCTGATGGACGCGGAGCGGCTGACGGAGGCCATTCGCCGGGACTGGGCGGACTTCATCGTCACCAGCAGCCGCCGCGGCGCGACGGTGCCCACCCCGCCCGGCCTGGGCGGCGCGCGCCGCAGCCGCGACGAGATCATGGCCATCGCCGACAGCCGCGAGCGTCAGAGGGCCATCGCCGAGAACCACGAGCTGTTCGGTTTCTGAGAGAAAGAAAGGAGCGTTGAGAGATGAACAAGGGCTTTGAGATGAATTTGCAGATGTTTGCCGCGGAGGACAACGTGATCACCAGCGCCATGATGGCCAAGGCCAGGGAGGTGGACTTCGTGATGAAGTTCAGCCACGACAGCCTGGCCAAGCTCACCGAGGCGCTGGGCGTGACCCGCAGGGTGCCGATGATGGAGGGCACCGTGCTGTATACCTACAAGACCACCGGCCAGCTGGAGGACGGCATCGTGGACGAGGGCGACGTCATCCCGCTGTCCAAGTACCAGCGCGAGCGCATCCCCATGGCGGAGATCAGTCTCCAGAAGTGGCGCAAGGCCGTCACCGCCGAGGCCATCAAGCAGTCCGGCTACAACGAGGCCGTGCGCATGACCGACCAGAAGATGATCCAGGACATCCAGCGCGACATCCGCGCCAGCTTCTTCGGCTTCCTCACCGACATGACCCAGTACGCCACGCCCGTCACCGGCGACAGCCTCCAGATGGTGCTGGCGCGCAACTGGGGCCAGCTCCAGGTGCTGTTCGAGGATGACAGCATCGAGTCGGTGCACTTCGTCCATCCGCTGACCATCGCCGATTACCTGGCCACCACCCCGGTGACCACCCAGACCGCCTTCGGCATGAGCTACATCGAGAATTTCCTGGGGCTGGGCACCGTGATCGTCACCAGCCAGATCCCCCAGGGCACGGTGTTCTCCACCGCCAAGGACAACCTCATCATGTACTACCTCACCATGGACGGCGAGCTGGCCCAGGCCTTTGACCTGACAACCGATGAGAGCGGCTTCATCGGCATCCACACCTCCCAGACCGACGACCGCGCCCAGATCGAGACGCTGCTGATGTGCGGCATCGTGTTCCTGGTGGAGTACCTCCAGGGCGTGGTCGTGGGCACCGTCAGCGGCTCCGCGAGCGGCGGGCTGGTGCCTTCGGGCGGCCAGGCCGTGGTCGGCGGCTGATGCGATGAACGGGGCGGCGCTTTGCCGCCCCATCGCGGTTTTGGAGATGAGGAGGCGATGGGTTTGGATCTGGTGCTGATGGACGAGGTCTGCGGGGCGATCCACAACTGGTTCTCCGGCACAAAGGACGCGCGCAGGGGGAGCTTCCGCGTCGAGGACGGGACCCTTGCGGGCGTGGCGATGGGGGAGGGGCAGCTGTTTCGGATCGCAGGCTCCGCCTTCAACGACGGGGTGTACCGCTGGCCCGCGGAGGGGCTTCGGGACGAGGCGTTCGACGGGACGATTCAGCTGATGCGTCCGCCCGCGGCGTTTTTGCGGCTGATCGGGGAGATCGAGGCCTGGCGCGAGCGGTACGGCGCGGCGGAGGCCAGCCCCTATCAGTCGGAAAACGTGGCCGGGGTGTACAGCTACACCCGCGCCGCGGGGCGCAACACCGAGGACGGCGACGCCGGGTGGATGGCCGCCTTCAAGGGACGGCTCAGGCGCTGGCGCCGGCTGGCGTGAAGGGAGGTTTGGACGTGGGCCTTGGGATGCTGGAGGATATGATGACGGATTGCGTGCGGATGGTCTGCTCGGGCGGGGACGGCTCGGACGGGATGTTCGGCCGGCCGGAGACCTGGCGGGAAGACGCGCCCTTTCGCGCGCTGATCGCCCCGCCGAAGGGCGGCGAGGGGCGCGCAGGAGAGCGGCCCGTGCTGAAGGACAGCTACGCCGTGGTGACGGCGCGGGGCGTGGGGCTGCGCTACGGGGACGTGTTTCGGCGGGTGAGCGACGGGGTCGCCTTCCGCGTCGTGGGGCCGCGCAAGGAGGCCCCGGACATCGCCACGCCCCAGCTGGAGAAGCTTGAGGCGGAGAGGTGGGTGATCCCCGAATGAGCGTGACGGAGACCTTTGGGGCGCTGTACCGCTTCTTCGAGGGGTTCGGCCTGCCGGTGTATGCCGAGGGCGACGCGCCCGCGCGGGCCAAGCCGCCCTACATCACCGTGCGGCTGGTGGCGCCGGGCTGGGAGCAGACCGCCGGGTTCATGGTGCGGCTGTGGTACCGGGGGCCGAGGTTCGACGACGCGGCCCGCATGGCCGACGCCATCGGCGAGGCCATCGGGCCGGGAACCGTGCTGAGCGTGGAGGGCGGCGCGGTGTGGCTCTACCGCGACGCGCCGTTTGCGCAGTTCATGCCCTTTGAGGCCGATCCCATGCTCAAGTGCGTGGCGCTGCGGCTGAAGGTGCAGGCGCTGGTGGCGTGAGGACGGAATGAATGGAAAATGGAGAATTGAGAATGGAAAATGGTGGTGCAAATCCTTCGGATTTGGTAACTGTTCAGTCCTGTGACAAACAGAGATTTGGCAGGCTGCGGGGGACGACCTCTCAGTCAGCCTAACGGCTGACAGCTCCCCTGGAAGGGGAG
>CADCAS010000066.1:0-32395 GCA_902799465.1 uncultured Eubacteriales bacterium | reverse complement strand
CGACGAAGTCGGTGACTGAGAGGTCGTTCCCCGTTGCCTCGGACAATCTCCACTTATCACAGCAGAACTGAATAGATACGAATTGAGAATGGAAAATGGTGGTGCAAATCCTTCGGATTTGTATGATTAAACACTGTAAGTGACAGGATTACACTGATATTCGGAATTATGGTTCAAAGAAATCCGTGAGGATTTCTACATCCATTCTCCATTCTCCATTTTCCATTCTCCATTCTTACAAGTATCATCCAACGGACGCTAAACGAAATATGGAGGTGTACATCACATGTATGGGGCTTTTAGTCGGTACCCGGAGCGGCTTTTGGAGCAGCTTCAGGTGAACGCGGGGGTGATCGCCAAGCTGTTCGACCCCGCCACGGGCGAGGTACGGCAGGTGCTGGGGGCCACGGCCAACGGCATCAGCTTTGACCCCAACCCGACCTACGAGGACTACGGCGCGGACATCGACAACGTGCCGGCCAACACCTGGCAGCTCAAGCGGCTGGTACGGGTGGACCCGGTGGTGTCCGGGACCTTCCGCACGATGACCGCGGGCCTGGCCAGGACGCTGACGCCCGGGGCGACGGGGCAGAACGTGTCGGTACAGTCGGCGTACCGGTACACAAAGCTGACGCCCGGAGCGGCGCTGACCCGAGCGGATTTCCAGGACATCTGGATCGTGGGCGATTACACGTCCAGGAATACCGGGGCCGACGCCGGGTTCATCGCCATTCACCTGATGAACGCCGCCTCGGGCACCGGGCTCAAGTGGAAGACCAACAAGGACGGCAAGGCGGATTTCGCCTACGAGTTCCACGGGCATTACGACCTGACGGATCCGGATGTGCTGCCCTACGAGATCTACGTCCGCGAGAGCCTCGCGCCCGAGGGCTTTTAGGGGGTGACGGGGGATGAAGAACCTGGCGAACTGTACGCCGCGGGAGTTCCTGCGGCAGACCAACCGCATCCGCAAGGCCGCGGCGCGGTGGCTTGAGCGCACGGACGCGCTGGCGATCCGCAGGCGCGGGGCCGGTGAAGGGGAGTCCGGGATCGAACAGGCGGCGCGGAACCTGCGGGACATCCTGGAGGCGGCGCTGGAGAAGTGCCCCGACGAGACCGCGGAGCTGCTGGGGCTGATGTGCTTCATCGAGCCGGAGGAACTGGATCAGCACAGCATGGCCGAGCTGCTGACCTCGGCGACGGAGCTGCTCAACAGCCCCGAGGTGGCGGATTTTTTTACCTCGTTGGCGCGGTGGGGCCGGAGCGGTATTTTCACTGCTGCCAGCTGATCGACCTGGGGAAGCTGGAGCTGTTCGGGCGGGGGTACGTGGCGGCGCGTTGCCTGGACGTGCTGGAGCGCGAGCGGGAGGAGCGGCTGTACCGCGCCTACGTCACCGACGCGCTCTCGCTCATCGCCGAGAACAGTGCCCGGGCCTGCGGGGGACGGTATCTCACCCAGCGGTGGCGGGAGCTGCTCCGGCAGGGGGAGGCCGCCGGGGAGACGCGCAGCGCGGAGGAGATCGCCCAGGAGACGCTCGGGCGGGCAGGAGTGGTATGGGTTGAGAATTAGGAATTGGGAATTAGGAATTAGGAATTAGGAATGAATAGTGGCTGCCGCGCACGCTGTAGGGGCCGCCAAGCCATTTATAATTCCTAATTCCTCATTCCTAATTTCCAATATATTAACTGCCACTCTGTTTTTGAGGCGACTGACGTTTGACGACGTCTTTGACATGAGGAGGTGGGATATTGGCCATTGATCTGATGGCGCTGGTGGCGCGGCTGGGGCTGGATTCCAGCGCGTATGAGGACGGTCTGGCGCGGGCGCGGCAGGACTTTATGGCGTTTTCGGAGGGAACCCGGGAGGGGCTTTCCACGGCGGAGCGCGTCACCGGCGCGGCGGTGGCCGCGGTGGGCGCGGCGGCGGCGCGGGTGGCCCAGGCCCAGGGGGAGTTTGAGAGCCGGGGCGCGGAGCTGAGCCGCGCGCTGGCGGTGGGTCTCTACAGCGGCGAAGGGGCGATCTCGGTGGCCGCCTCGGCGCTGGGGAGCGCGGCGGAATCGGCCCTGCGGGGGCCCGCGGCGTCGGCGGCGTTCTGGGGGCGGGACCTGGTGGAGGGGTTCATCGCCGGCATCAGCCAGCGCGCCCAGGCGCTGCGCGCCGCGGTGTCCAATGTGGCCGAGACGGTGCGGCGCTACCTGCACTTCTCGGAGCCGGACGAGGGGCCGCTGTCGGACTTCCACACCTACGCGCCGGACATGATGGCGCTGTTCGCCCGGGGCATCCGGGACAACGCGCATCTGGTGACCGAGCAGGTGGGCGCGTCGTTTGACCTGGCCCCGCAGATCGCCCAGGCGGCCATGCCCGCGGGACGCGGCGAGAGCCGTCCGGCGGGGGAGGCCGGGGCGGGGGACAGGCCGGTGAACATCGTCTTTGAGCTGGAGGGCGTCCAGCAGTGGGTGTACCGGCTCAACCGGCTGGAGGAGCAGCGCGTGGGGCTGCGGCTGGCCCAGGGAGGTGAATGAGGATGTTTGTGATCGACGACTATGTGTTCCCATACCCCTGCCAGATCGAGCGGGTGGCGGAGCTGCGGGCGTCGGAGGTGTCGGGGATGCTGCTGGATCGGTCCTGGTTCAATGACGTGCTGGGGACCTACCTGCGCTACAGCGTCGCGCTGGCGGTGCCGCCCGACGAGTCGGCGGCCTATGAGAGGCTGTACGGGCTCCTCACCGACCCGGTGGACGGGCATCGGTTCGCGCTGCCCTACAACAGCGGCACCGTGCAGCTCACCGGGCGGGTGGAGGGCGTGTCCGACGCGCTGGCGCGGCTTCCGGGCGGCGGACAGTATTGGCGGAGCGTGAAGTTCACCGTCATCGCCAATCATCCCACGCGCAGCTACGCACTGAGCGAGGCGCTGTCCCGGGGTCTGTCGGCGCTGCCCGACGCGGCTTCGCCGGAGCTCGGGGACACCTATACCTACACGTCCGAAGGGTGGGTGAAGCAGTAGTGTACATCAGCATCTATCAGGACGTGTCGGGGACGCGGTACGACCGGTTCAAAGCACTGACCTTTGCCCCCGAGGCGGACCTGACCCTGTCCACCCTGCCGGTTTGCCAGCTCCAGGCCAGCATCGTCACCGACGACGACATCCCCGTGGGGACCTGGGTGGAGCTCTACGACGATATGGACCGGCTGTGGGTCCACTACCGGGTGGCGCGGTCCCAGCGGGTGGAGGCGCATGTGCTGCGGATCGTGGCGCGGTCAGGGCTGGCGCTGCTGGACAACTGGACAATGGGGGCGCAGTTCTACCGCAACGCCGCGCCCAGCGAGATCGTGAGCGACATCATGAATATGCTGCCAAAATCCGGGCACATGTACCGGCTGGACATCGCCGTGAACGACGGGGACTTCCGGGTGCGGGGCAGCGGGGCGCTGCGGCGGGTGACGGGATTTGCCCCGGCCCAGACCGCCCGGGAGCGGCTGCAATGGCTGTGCCTGGCCTTCGGCGGCATGGTGCGTCAGTGGCAGGCGACGGGCAGCGCGTGGGACGGGGCGGAGCTGGCCGTCGTGCCCACCCCGGATACCGCGTATGCGGGGGTCGCGCCCAAGCTGGCGCCGCTGTCAGGGACCTTCTGGAAGCCCGAGGTGACCTGGGGCGACTTCGTGGCCTCGCTGACCGTGTACGCCTACGGCAACTTCTCCACCGCGGAGCGGGCGAGCTATGACGGCACGGTCACCGACGAGGACGGGGCGCGGTACTACTACGACCGGAGCTTCGTGGGGTTTGTCAACAGCGACTACGACGGCGAGGCCGGGCGGGAGGTGCGCATCGACGGGGTCATGCTGATTGACCCGGACGCCGCCAACGCCGCGCTGGGGGACCTGTCGAAGGCGTACTTCCGCAGGCGGCGGCTGCGCGCGGACGTGATCGACAATCGGCAGTTCTTTCCCGGCGACCTGGTGCGGGTGTACGTGGAGCCGGAGCGCATCCTGGAGGGGATCGTGCAGGCCTGCGACTTCACCTTCGGCGTGCAGGCGCGGGCGCGGCTGACGATCAGCGTCGTCGGTGAGGTGGAGACCGGGAAGCTGCGGGTGAGCGCTATGTGCGGAGAGGAGCGGCTGGGCTGCCGGGAGTATGTGTGGCCGTCGGGTCATGCCTACAGCCTGCGCTGTCCGGAGATCGTGCGCTATGCCGGGACCGGCACGATCAGGCAGCGGTTTGAGCCGGTGACGCCCGTGATCAGCGGGACCCTGTCGCCCACCATGACCGGGATCACCGAGCGCGCGGTGGAATACCGGCGGGTCGAATGAGAGGAGGAGCGTATGGAGAAGGGCTTTGAGACGGAACAGGTGGAGCGCGACACCGTGATGGTGCGCGTGGACGGACGCTGGGTGGAGGTGACGGAGGATGATCCTGAGACGCGAGAGTGACGCCAACTCCAGGCAGGGCGTGCGGGCGCTGCGGCTGCTTATGGGACCGGAGCCGGGGGACGGCTTCACGGAGGCGCTGGAGGCGGCGGTGAAGGACTTTCAGAGGGCGCACGGGCTGGATGTGGACGGCGTGGCGGGACCGGCCACGCTGGCCGCGCTGGCAGAGGGTCTCCCAGAGGTCAAGTATAAGGACTACTCGGGCAGCGCCGCTGTGCGGGCGGTGCAGGCGCTGGTCGGCGCGGAGATCGACGGGAAGTACGGGAAGAACACCCGGGCCAATGTGAAGGCGTTCCAGGCTGCGGCGGGGCTTGCGGTCACCGGGGACGTGGGACGGGCGGACTGGCTAGCGCTGTGGGGCTGCGGCGATGTCGGAGGGCTGCGCGGCGTCGGTGCAAGCCAGCCCGTGGACTACAAGCAGGCGGACAGCCGCTGGGGCAAGCTGCCCTACACCGCCACCGGCAGCAGCAGGCAGACCATCGCCAGCAGCGGGTGCGGGCCCACCGCCATGGCGGACATCATGGCCACCTGGATCGACGGGGACATCACCCCGGTGGAGATGTGCGCGTACGCGCTGAAGCACGGGTTCCGCACCCCGTCCAGCGGCACGGCATGGGATTTCTTCAAATCCGTGGCGGGGGACTACGGGTTTTCCAAATTCGTCCAGACCAGGTCCATGGCCACCGCCCGTGCCGCGCTGAAGGCCGGGGCCTTCGTGGTGGCGTCCATGGGGCCGGGGTACTGGACCAGCGGCGGGCACTATATCTGTCTGTGGAAGACCGACGACCGCTACATGTATGCCAACGACCCGGCCTCTAAGACCCGGAAGAGGCAGAAGCTGGCGGCGTTTGAGGCGCAGCGCAAGCAGTTCTTCATCTTCTACCCGCCGGAGGGCGCATGAGGGGCGTGCTGGTGGGCGTGGCGTGGGCGGATCTGGTGGTCTGCCACGCGCTCCAGGCGGCGGGGGCGTTGGCGCTTATGGGGATGATCGTATTGAGGGAGGATGATTTGATGTGGGATAGGATCGTGAAGGGACTCTGCCTGGCCGTCGGCGCGGTGGCGGGGCTCTACGGGGAGTGGTCGGCCACGCTGACGATACTGGCCGCGATGATGGCGGTGGACTACGTGACCGGGATCGTGGTGGCCGCCTCCGGGCGCAGCGACAAGACCGAGGGCGGCGGGCTGTCCTCGAAGGTGGGGTTTGCCGGCATCGCAAGGAAGGGCTTTATCATGCTCATCGTGCTGGTGGCCACCCTGCTGGATCGGGCCATCGGCAACACGTCCATGGTGTTTCAGACCGCGACGGTGTTCTACTACATCGCCAACGAGGGGCTGAGCATCCTGGAGAACGCCGAACGGATGGGGGTGCCCTTTCCCGCCTTCATCCGCAAGCGGCTGGAGAGCATGCGCGAGGAGAGGGACGCGGTCAGCGGTGAACCGTAAGAATGAGGACAGTCCATCGGGGGATGGGCTGTCCTTTTTTGCGTCCGGTTTTTTAATGGAGAATGGAAAATGGAGAATGGAGAATGAATGTGGAAATCCTTGCGGATTTCTTTGAATAAAAGGACCGTGAACAAGCGCTACAACACTACTTACAGTGTTTAATCGCAACTGTTCAGTCGCAGACTCCTTCCGACCCGCTTCGCGGGCCACCTCCCTCAAAGAGGGAGGCTTTTGGGCTCCCGTTCAGGCTCCCGTTCAGGCTCCCGTCCAGGCTCCCTCTCCCGTCCAGGCTCCCTCTCCGAGGGAGCTGGCAGCCGCAGGCTGACTGAGGGAGTTGAGGGAGCTGTCAGCCGCAGGCTGACTGAGGGAGTCATCCCTGGGCGGCTGAATAGCTATGTTTAATCTAACAAATCCGCAGGATTTGTACCATCAATGTCCATTCTCCATTTTCCATTATCAATTCCCGGCATTCAGCCCTTCACCATTCCGCCTGCGTATGGGCGTGATTTCGGACCTCATCCCACGGGACGGTGCAGCCGACGCCGTGGGAACAGAATACGGAATCGGGGGTGTCGTCGGCGAGGGGATTGTAGCGGGCGGCCTCGATGATCGGCTGGGGGTCGCGGCAGGGGGCGTAGTGGTCCAGCTGGTAGCGCAGCACGCCGCGGCCGTGGGTGGCGGCCATGAAGTCGGCGATGTAGCCCGAAAACTCCGCGAAGGCGCATTCGCCCCGGAGCGTGCAGCTATCGCCCTCCAGCGCCGGAGGGTCCAGCTTCGCCCGCATGCGGGTGAGATCGCCCATCACCCGGCCGTAGTCGTCCGCGCTCAGGCGCAGGTCGAAGCGGCAGACGGGCTCCAGCAGCACGCACCCGCCGTACATCAGCGCGTTGCGGATGGCGCGGTAGGTGCTCTGGCGGAAGTCGCCGCCCTCGGTGTGCTTGAGGTGGGCGCGCCCGTGGAGCAGCTCCACCTGTACGTCCGTCAGCCGCGCTCCGGTGAGCACGCCCTTGTGGGGCTTCTCGAAGACGTGGGTCTCGATGAGGCGCTGCCAGTTCAGGGCCAGCTCGTCCACGTGGCAGCGGGAGGCGAAGGTGATGCCGCTGCCGGGCGCGCCGGGGCTCAGCCGCAGCTGGACCTCGGCGTAGTGGCGCAGGGGCTCGTAGTGGCCCACGCCCACCGCGGGCGCGGCGATGGTCTCCATGTACATCACCCGCAGGGGGCCGAAGCTGACCTCGAGGCCATAGCGGTCCAGGAGCAGCTGCTTGAGCACCTCCAGCTGTATGGGGCCCATGACGTTGACGTCGATGAGCCCGGTGGACTCGGCACAGGCGACGTTCAGCGCCGGGTCCTCCTCCTCGAGCTGCCGGAGCGCGTGGAGCACCCGCTGGACGGGCACGGCGGGGTCCCATTCCACCGTGGCGGCCAGCATCGGCTCGGTGGCGAAGCGGCTGTGGCACCCGTGGCCCGCACCGATGCGCTCGCCGGGCTTCACGCCGTCCAGCCCCGCCGCGCAGACCAGCATGCCGCGCTCGGCTTTGGGGAGGGCTCTGTACCTGGCCCCGGAGTAGAGCCGCAGCTCGTTGAGCTTGGCGGTCCCGCCGCCGGGGAGGTCCACCGCGTCCCGGGGCGCGACGGAGCCGGACAGCACCTTGAAGAAGGTCAGCCGCCCGCCCTGGGGATCGTGGCGGACTTTGTAGATCAGGGCGTCGAAGGGCCGGTCGTCGGGGGCTGTGCTCCCGGTCAGCAGGCACAGGGCGTCCAGGAATTCGGCCACGCCCACGTCGTTCAGGGCCGATCCGAAGTAGACCGGGAACAGCTCCCGGGCGTCGATCTGGCGGCGCAGGGCTTCAAGCCACGCATCGGGAGTGTAGCCGTCGGACAGCAGCCGGTCCAATAGCGCCTCGTCGCGCTCGGCCACGGCCTCGATCAGCATTTGGGACATGGGTCCGCCTGTGAAGCCGTCCATGTCCACGCAGTCCCCAGACAGGCGGCGCTTTACGTCGGCGAGGGCGGCGGCCCTGTCGAAGCCCGCGCGGTCGGTCTTGTTGACGAATATGAAGGCCGGCACCGACAGGCTCTGAAGCAGCGCCCACACGGTCTCGGTGTGGCCCTGCACGCCCTCCGCGCCGTTGACCAGCACCACCGCGTAGTCCACGGCGGTCACCGCGCGCTCCATCTCCGCGGCGAAGTCGGCGTGGCCGGGGGTGTCCACCCAGAAGAAGCGCCGCCCCGCCCGCTCGAACACCGCCTGGTCCGAGAAGATGGTGATGCCGCGCTGGCGCTCCAGCGGATGGGCGTCCAGGAAGGCGTCGCCGTGGTCCACCCGGCCCGCCGTGCGCAGCACCCCCGCGTGGCAGAGTATCTGCTCTGAAAAGGTCGTCTTGCCCGCGTCCACGTGGGCGAGGATACCGATGGTCGTGTTGTTCATGGATCGATCCTTCCTGTCGAGGGGGATACAGACAATAGGCTTTGGGCGCTGTCGCCGGGGGAGGCAAGCCTTCCGCATTCTTTTGTCATTATACCATATCTTTTCGATAAAAGCATCCATAAAGGTAACTGTTCAGTTCTGCGACAAACAGAGACTTGGCAGGCTGCGGGGGACGACCTCTCATTTCAGGGGAGCTGTCGCCGACGAAGTCGGTGACTGAGAGGTCGTTCCCCGTTGCCTCGGACAATCTCCACTTATCACAGCAGAACTGAATAGATACTTGTTTTCAATAGAATTTGCGGCAGCGGCCTCTTCCAATCCCTATTTCCTAATTTCTGATCCCTCTCCCCGACAAACCCCGATTTATAGCATAACTGAACAGTAACCCATAAAGAACTGTTATGGGCACGGTTTGTTGTCATTGAAGGTTACCATTCAGGCAATGCGATAGACAGGGATTTGACGGAGATAATGAGGAATTAGGAATGAGGAATTAGGAATGAATAGTGGCTGCCGCGCGTTGTAGGGGCGGCCACAATAGCCGCCTGCCATATACCGAAACAATACGTACTGCCTGGCGGGCGACGCATCGCCGCCCCTACGCAGCCAAGCTATTTATAATTCCTAATTCCTAATTCCTCATTCCACATTTCTCAAATCCCAATTTGAAAGGTGAATGGCAACCGAAAATGTAAATGATTATTAAACATTCCCCCCAACCCGATTGCCGTTTACCGCAACGTGTGCTATAATCTCACCGTACCCCGAAAAATGATTGGAGGCAAGAGACAACATGGAACTGAAGCGCAAGATCAGCCTGGGCCTGGCGGCGGTATTCACGCTGGGGATGGGCGCGCTGGCGGAGCCCGCGGACCTGCAGGCCCAGCTGGACGCGGCCAACGCCCGCATCGAGGAGCTGGAGGCCGAGGTGGAAAAATATCGTCCCTTCTACGAGGACCAGATCGTGGCGGAGTACGGCGAGGACGGCATCGTGTGGCTGAAGGACGCCCAGGCGGGCTACCAGGAGGCCGCGCAGATGTTCGCGCAATACGGCATCCCGGTGGACAGCTACGCCGACCAGATCAAGCAGAGCGTGGTGGAGAGCATGGTGCGCGAGTACGTGATCGACGCCAAGGCCGCTGAGCTGGGCGTGGACCAGATCGACGACGCCGTCCGCGAGGACCTGGCCGCGAAGGCCGCCGAGGACCTGGAGGGCTACGTGTCCGCCTACGGCAGCTACTTCGCCAGCGAGGACGCCACCGAGGAGGAGAACCGTCAGGCTACCCTCGAGGGTCTGAAGACCCATCTGGACATCACCGAGGAGAGCCTGCTGGACACCCGCATCCAGAACTACGTGGACGAGCAGATGCACGATTACGTCACCAAGGACGTGGCCGTCACCGAAGAGGAGGTCCAGGAGAAGTATCAGGCTCTGCTGGAGGAGCAGAAGGAGGACTTCGCCGACGACTACACCTACAATTCCACCCGCATGGCCGGCGACGTGGTGACCTGGAATCCCGAGGGCTACCGCGCCGTGAAGCACGTGCTCATCAAGTTCACCGACGACCAGGCCAAGCAGTACAGCGAGCTGGAGAGCACCCGCTCCAGCCTCGAGGACGAGCTGGCGGCCCTGGACGAGGCCGAGAAGGCGGCCGAGGCCGGTGAGGCGACTGAGGAGACCGAGGCGGCGGACGCCGAAGCTGCGCCCCGCAGCCGCGAGGAGATCGAGACCGACCTGGGCGCCGTCGGCGCGTCCCTGGAGGCGCTGTACTCCGAGCTGGCCCCCAAGGCCCAGGAGGTCATCGACGCCTTCAACGCCGGCACCGATTTCGACGCCCTGATCGAGCAGTACGGCGAGGACCCCGGCATGACCCGCGAGCCCGCCGCCAGCAAGGGCTACGCCGTCCGCACCGGCTCCGAGTTCTGGGATTCCGCCTTCACCGAGGGCGCGATGTCCATCGCCGAGGTGGGCGGCATCAGTGAGCCCGTCCACGGCATGAACGGCATCCACATCATCTACTATATGGCCGACATCACCCCCGGCGAGGTCCCCTTCGAGGAGGTCCGCGAGGGCGTCGAGGCCGCCGCGCTGTCCGACAAGATCGAGACCACCTACGACGCTCAGGTCGAAGCCTGGGTCGAGGAGGCGCATCCCGTCTATCACATGGACCGCTTCATCTGATTTGTGACCCTTTTCGCCGCCGTTTCGTCGAAACGGCGGCATTTTTCATGCCCTGATGCCATTTGTTACGATGAATTTAACAGAATTTACCATATTTTCGTAATAGATTTTTGATAGTATTAAATAGTAATATTGAAATAATGCCATAATTCTGTCCGGAAGTATGGCTGCGTGGATACTGTGGAGGCAGGACGATGAAGCTGAAAGGTCTCAAACGATGGGCGTCCTGGCTGCTGGCGCTGGCGCTGTGCGTGCCGCTGCCGGCAGCCGTGGCCGAGGCTCCCGAGCCGCCGGTGACGGAGGTGGGGGAGATCTCGCTGTGGCAGGAGGGGTCCGAGCCCGTCCTCACCGCCGTGGACGAAATCGAGGGGATTCCCTGGGTCGCGGAGCAGGCCGACCTGAGCCTGTCCGAGAGCGGGACCGGGTTCCCCGAGAGTGGCGCCGCGGTCGCCGAACCCGACGCCGGGGAAAAGTCCGGCGAAGGCGAGGCAACCGGGAGTGACGGGGAGACGCCCCGGCCCGAGCTGCGCCTGAGCGCCGAGCGCCTGACCCTGGGCCTCAAGGAGACCCGCTATCTGGCGGCCGAGCTGGACGGCGAGGCCCCGGAGGAGGCGGTCTATCGCTCCTCCTCAAGCAAGATCGTCTCCGTGAGCGCCGAGGGCAAGCTGACCGCCAAAAAGGCCGGCAGCGCCACGATCACCGTCACCTGCGGCGAGCTGTCCGCCGCCTGCGAGGTCAAGGTGGTCAAGGCTCCCTCCAAGGTGACCCTGTCCGCATCAAAGCTGACCCTGGGCGAGGGCCAGACCCGCCTTTTGAAGGCCAGCCTCCCCAAGGGCACCGCGTCCGCCATCACCTGGAAGTCCGGCAAGCCCGGCGTCGCCGCTGTGGACGGCGAGGGCCGCGTGACCGCTGTGTCCCAGGGCACCGCCACCATCACCGCCACTGTGTGCAGCGGAAAGTCCGCCAGCTGCAAGGTCACCGTCCAGGGCGCGCCCACGGGCATCGCCTTCGCGTCGGAGACCCTCACCCTCTCGGTGGGCCAGCGCGTGACCCCGACGGCGCGGGTCGAGGGCGGCTCCGGTTACGCGCTCTCTGTGGAGGGCGACTGCGTGGCCGTCGAGGACGGAGAACTGGTCGCCCTGCATGAAGGCGCGGGCGTGGTCACCGCCGAGACCTACAACGGCCTCACCGCCGCGCTGAACGTCACCGTGCTGCCCGCCCCCGGGGAGATGCGGCTGGAGCCGGAGCGGCTGGAGCTGGGCGTCAAGGCCGCGCAGAGCCTGTCCCCGGTCTTCGATACCGACGCCCCCGCCAATGTGACCTACGCAAGCTCCAATCCCAAGGTCGCCACCGTGGACGCCGGGGGCAAAGTAGTCGGCAAGGCGGCGGGCAAGGCCACCGTCACCGCCACCGCCCACAACGGCCTCACCGCGACCTGTCAGGTCCAGGTGTTCAAGGCTCCCAATAAGGTCAGCTTCAAAAAGACCTCCCTGACCCTGGGCGCGGGCGACACATATCCTCTGGAGGCCACCCTTCCCGCCAACACCCGCTCCGCCCTCAAGTGGCAGTCCAGCGACCCGAAGGTCGCTGCCGTGGATCAGAGCGGCGTGGTCACCGCCCTCGCCCGCGGCAGCGCCAACATCATCGTCACCACCGAAAACAATAAAAAGGCCGTCTGCAAAATCAAGGTCATCTGCCAGCCGACGCGTCTGGAGCTGTCGGGGCAGGCGTTCTCCCTCTATGCCGGGGACACGGTGAATCTGAACTGGAAGGTGGACAGCGACGAAGCCAAGGTGACGGTGGAGATCGAGGATCAGACCATCGCAAAGTTCAAATCCTGCAACGCCAAGCGCGCCGTCATCGTGGGCGTTTCCGGCGGCACCACCCGCGTGACGGCCTCGACCCTGAACGGCCTGACCGCCAGCGCGACCATCTTTGTGCGTCCCGAGCCCAGCTATATCCGCCTGCGCGAGAGCAGCATCACCCTGGGCGTGGGGGAGAGCTACGACATCGTCCCGGATACCGATGCCGCCAGCGTCGAGGAGCTGACCTACAGCAGCGGCAAGAAGAGCGTGGCCAAGGTCTCCTCGGATGGCGTGATCACCGCCGTCAAGAGCGGCAGCTCCACCATTACCATCAAGGGCCCGCACGACATCTCCACCAAGCTGTATGTCCAGGTGGTCAAGGCGCCCACCCAGCTGACCCTATCGCCCGAGACCGTGACCCTTGCCCCCGGCCAGCGGCAGCCCTTGTCCGCCGCACTGCCCAAGGACACGGATTCCCAGCTGACCTTTGTCAGCAGCGCCCCCGAGGTCGCGGAGGTCAACGGGGAGGGCGTCATCACCGGCGTCTCGGAGGGCGAGACCGTGATCACCGCCTCCACCTTCAACGGGTGCGTGGCCCAGTGCGCCGTGACCGTGGTCATCCCGCCGCCGCCTCCGGAGGCGCCCGCCTCCGTCGCAGTGGAGGCTTTGAATGCCTCTACCGTGAAGTTGTCCTGGTCCGCCGTGCCGGACGCGGAGCGCTATCGCGTCTACCTGGGAGACCGCGAGGACCCGGAACGGGCCGGCCTGTATGGCGAATATGACCAAGCCTGCAATGAAGCCACCCTTCGGGGTCTGGGCGCGGGAACGACCTGGTATCTGTTCGTCACCGCCGTCAACAGCTGCGGCGAGACCGTTCCCGCCGACGCGGCCTGCGCGGTTTATCGGGCGGAGGAGGCCGCCGACTACAGGGTATCGCTTGAGTATCCCGGCGGGATCATGCTGGCCGTCGGCGCGGACCGCGTGCTGACCGCGAGCGTTGCGCCCGAGGGCTATGCGGGCGCGCTGACCTGGGAGACCTCGGACGGCGCCGTGACCCTGGACCGACAGGAGGGCTTCAGCTGTCGCGTGACAGGCGCGAAGCCCGGCGAAAGCCGCGTCATGGTCACGCTGGACAACGGCGTCAGCGCTGCGATGGTCGTTCATGTGGTGGATGCGAGCGACGTTTCCGATCAGAACTTCGCCGAGGTCCAGAAGACGCTGCTCAAGGATGAGCGCCTGATGAACGAGGACGAGGGCGGCAATGTGATCTGGACCATGATCACCAACAAGCTGATCAAGGTCGATATGCCCAAGCAGCGCGCCGAGCTGGTGGTGGACAAGGTCAAGCACGCGGAGGCGCTGTTCAGGGATCTCTATGTGTACGCCATGGGCACCTACGACATACTGGCCGAGACCACCAAGGACAAGGCGGGCAAGCGGGTGAGCATCTCCCAATTCCGCAACAAGGACGATGCCCTGTACATGCTGCACGACGACCGCAGCGACGAGACCTATGCCTTTATGTACCTCCATGAAAGCGGACACGCCGTGGACTTCAACGGCAACTTCGACGAGGGCCTGCTCAGCGAGAGCGACGAAGCCGCCGGGATGGTCATCTCCGACGTGCGTCAGCTGCTGCTGGACCGCATGGATGAAGCCGCAAAGGCCGCGGGGGTGGATGTCAGCAGCATAGACCCGGAGAACGTGGCCGACGCCGTGCTGGATTACAGGACGCTGAAGTACAAGAGCGACGTCATGGCAGGCCTGAATTCCAAGGAGAAGAAGGTCTATGAAGCGCTGACCAAGCTGCTGTCCGAGGAGATGAACGCCACGCTGCCCATCAACAACGGCGCCATGATGTGGGACGCCGTGGAGGGCTCCACCAACTTTGCCGTCAGCGGCAGGTACGGGCACGCTTACATGCTGAAAATGCCCCAGTTCAAGTCCAGCGCCAGCTACTACTACTACGACAAGTCCGGCAACCCCTCGATCAGTACCGAGCCCTGGGCGGAGTTTTACAGCGCCAATGTGATGCAGGACGCGGCGACGCTGGCCTTGAACCTGACCTACCTCCCCAAGACCTGCCAGTACTTTACAGAGGTCGTGGCCCCGAAGCTGCTGGAGGGGCTGAAATCCATCATCAAATCCAAATAGCCCTGTAAATTGCGCGGGAACGCCGTCAGGCGTTCCCGGTTTCTGTCTGTAATGGGCATGCGCCTGCAATTGTGACAACATCCCGAAACCTTGCGCGCGTGATTGCAAAAGCAACCCCTTGATGATATGCTGAAAGAATCAAACGACTGGAGATGATCCCGATGCGCTATAAAAAGATAATTGCCCTGCTGCTGGCGCTGTGCCTGTGCGGCGCGGCCATGGCGGAGAGCGGCGAATACGCCCCGGACGGCTTCCGCTTCTCGGGCGGCAGCGGCAAGGTGGAGATCAGCTGTCCCGCCCTGTGGAGGGTGGGGGACGCGGACTGGGCGCGGCTGGTGTTTTCCAGCGCCAACTATCCCCGGCTGGTGTCGGAGGGCGTGGAGTACACCGCGACGCACGACGGCAAGACCTCGATCTTCGAGCTGCCGGTTGTGCTGAACGCCGACATGGAGATCGTCGGCACCACCACGGCCATGTCCGCCCCCCACGACATCACCTACACCATCCGAATCAGCGTGGGCGAGGCGCTGCCGGAGGCGGAGGAACAGTCCGAACAGCCCGAGGCCGCCGACATCGAGAGGACGCCCATCGAGGGCCTGACCTGGGAGTCCCGCATGCCGCTGATCTACGCCGAGGGCTTCTCGGTGGACTACTACGCGGGCGGCTACGCGCTGATCGACATCGTGGACGGCGACCGCGCGCTGGTGGTGCCCGAGGGCGCCGAGGTTCCCTCGGGCCTGCCGGGGGACGTGCTGGTGCTGCAAAAGCCCCTGCAAAATGTCTACCTGGCCGCCACCTCGGCGATGGCGCTGTTTGACCGCCTGGACGCCCTGGACATGCTCGGCTCCTGCTCCCTGGAGGCCGAGAGCTGGAGCGTGGAGAACGCCCGCGCGGCCATGGAGGCGGGGAAGCTGCTGTTCGCGGGCAAGTATTCCGAGCCGGACTATGAGCTGCTGCTGCAGACCGACTGCGACCTGGCCATCGAGTCCACCATGATCTTCCATACCCCGAAGGTCAAGGAGATGCTGGAGACCCTGGGCATCCCGGTGCTGGTGGACCGCTCCAGCTACGAGAACCACCCGCTGGCCCGCACCGAGTGGATCAAGCTCTACGCGGTGCTCGCGGGCAGGGAGGCCGAGGCCGAGGCGTTCTTCTCCGAGCGCGCCGCCCTGATCGACGAATACTCCGGCTTCACGAATACCGAACAGACCGTGGCCTTCTTCTACATCAGCTCCGACGGCTCGGTGGTGGTGCGCAATGTCACCGACTACGTGCCCCGCATGATCGAGATCGCCGGGGGCCGCTACGCCCTCACCGGCATCGTGGACCCGGACAGCAGCCGCTCCTCCGTCTCCACCACCATGGAGCAGTTCTACGACGCCGCCGTGGACGCCGATTACCTGATCTACAACGCCTCCATCGCCAATCCCCTCAGCACCCTGGACGACCTCTACGCCCTGTCCCCGCTGTTCAGGGACTTCAAGGCGGTCCGGGAGGGGCACGTCTGGTGCACCGGCAAGGACCTCTATCAGGAGACCGACGACGTGGGCGAGTTGATCGTGGACATCCACAAGATGCTCACCGGCGAGGAGGACATGCGCTTCCTCACACGGGTGGAATGATGTAGGAAGTTGAGAGTGAAAAGCGGGGAGCAGAGCGCTAAACAGCGTCGGCTGTTTAACTCTCTGCTCCCCGCTTTCGTTGTATGCTGGCCAGGGCGACTCCCTCGGAGAAGGAGCCGGGAAGGGAGCCTTTTAGAGCTTATAGCATCTCTATACGTACAAAAAGCCTCCCTCTTTGAGGGAGGTGGGCCGCGCAGCGGGTCGGAAGGAGTTCTCGACCGGACCGTTGCCTTTCCGCATGTTGACAATCCCCGGACAATAAGGCGAGTCTGCGCCTATTCCGGCAGATAATCCGGCTGGCGCTGAATATTGGCAATGTCCAGGGCCACCCGTTCCTCCAGCCCGTCGATCTGACGGAGATCGGCCCCGCCCCAGAGCTCCCGGTCCGCCAGCGCGGCGTAGGCCAGGGACTCGGGCGGCATGTCGTGGGCAAGGGTGGAGAAGGTTTTCAGGATGGCTTCGTCGTCGTGGAGGGCCTCGGCGGTCTTGCCCCGGGCGACGGTGTACTGTCCCGTGGCGGGGTCGGGCCGCGTCCCGGCGTAGAGCATGATGGTGGCGGCCAGCGCGAAGGACAGCCGCCGCGGCGGCTCGAAGTCGGCCCCGGCCAGCTTGCGGAGGCTGTCAAGCGGCCCCTGCACGAACCGCCCTATCAGGTGATGCGCGGCACGGAGGACGCGGTTGCGGTTCAGCGGGTCCTCGTAGCGGGCGAAGCTCTCGATGACGCAGCGTTCCACCGCCGCCCGGTCCAGCGCCACCAGCGCGGGCATGACCTCCTCGGTGAAGCCCTCGCCCACGAATTTGCGCAGCCGCGGGTGGTTCATGCAGTCCCGCAGGGTGTCGCAGCCCAGCAGCCAGCCGGGCGCGGCCATCAGGAAAAGCCCCGCGTCGAACACCCCGGCCTTCAGCCGCGCGGCGTCGGGGTCGTCGAAGCGGATCCCCGGCACGCCGTCCAGACCCAGGCGCTCCCGCAGTGCCTCCGGCGCGTCCAGCGTCAGCCGGGCATATGACTCGGCGATGTAGAGCATGTCGTCCCGGTAGTTCATCTCCCGGCACAGCCGCGCCGCCTCGTCGGGCTCGCTGCGGAAGGCCAGGCTGTCGGCCAGGGTGTCCTGACCGAGATAGAACAGCTTGACCGCCCCAAGCCCCGCCGCCGCGCGTCGCTCGGCAAAGCGCGCCGCCAGCGCCCGGGCCGCGTCGGAATCGTCCACGAACCCGTATTCGATCCCCGCTTCCCCGGCCAAGGATTCCGCCTCCCGCGCCTCGCAGGCGCGAACGACCCGCTGGATCACCTGCTCCCGGCGCACCGGGTCGTCGCCCTCGTAGCCGCGAATGACCAGCGTGTACAGTCCGCCCTGTTCCTCCAGACGCCGGGCGAACCCCGTTTCCTCCACCTCCACGCAGACCACCCCCGGCCCGCACGGCGCGTCGTCCAGCAGCCGGTTCACCGTCCCCAGCATGGCCTCGCTCATGCCGAATTCGATCACATTGACGCGCCCGGGACGCCTGTCCGCGATCTCATACCGCTTCAGCATGTCCGGGTGCAGGCGCTGCAGCTCAAATTCCATAATGGCCTCCGTTTTTATGTAAATGTCATGGGTGAATGGTGAATGGAGAATGGAGAATGGAGAATGGAGAATGAATGTGGAAATCCTTGCGGATTTCTTTGATTGAACGGGTAGGGTGTCGGGACAGTCGTGCGGCCGATTGAATAATATCGGAGTGACGGGGGACGACCTCTCAGTCAGCCTGACGGCTGACAGCTCCCCTGAAAGGGGAGCCGAGAGGAAGGGCAGCGCGTCAGCCTTGGCTCCCCTTCCAGGGCACGGTCCACGCATGAATGACAAGACGGATTGGAATCGTACCTGTTTCAATCACATGTACCGGCTTCGCCGGTGCATGTGGATTCCCACAAAGAAATCNNNCGTGTCGTCAGGCGCGAATTTCCGCGTCCCTTCCTCCCTCGCGCAAAATCCGCAGATTTTGCGCGACAGGCTCACGCATTCATGCGTGAGCCGTGCCTTCCAGGGGAGCTGTCGCCGACGGAGTCGGTGACTGAGAGGTCGTTCCCCCGCGCATCGGAAACGCGGCTTTGCCATTTACCGGCAGTTCCATTAAATCAAACAAATCCGCAGGATTTGCACCGCCATTCTCCATTCTCCATTTTCCATTCTCAATCTGCTCAATTCCCCGCTTGCCTCGATTCAAGGCAGCCGCGTACACTGTCGCCCAAAAGTATACCACATCCCCGCCCATCCTTCAAATTAAAGTTGAGTTTGGCGGCGAGTTATGGTACACTATACGCAGGCAAAAACTGCAAAGAGGTGATATACATGCGCAAGGGCATATGCGTGGCGGGAAACATGATCGTGGACACCACCTATCCCGTGGCGGGCTGGCCGAACCAGGGCGAGCTGGTGCACATCAAGGACGGCATCACCCAGTCCACGGGCGGCGCGGTGTGCAACGTGGCGGTGGACCTGGCGAAGCTGGACCCGGCGCTGCCGGTGCAGGCGCTGGGCAGGATCGGCACGGACGCCGAGGGCGACCTGATCCTCAAGACCTTCGGCGAACACCCCAACATCGATACCGCCAACGTGCTGCGGGAGGGCATGACCGCCTTCACCCACGTGATGGCGGACGTGCACAACAAGCAGCGCACCTTCTTCACCTATCTGGGCGCCAGCGCGCGCTTCACGGAGGCGGATATTTGCTGGGACAGCGTGCGCGCGGACATCTTCCACATCGGCTACATCCTGCTGCTGGACGCCCTCGACCAGCCGGATGAAGAGTACGGCACGAAGATGGCGCGGCTGCTCCACGCGGCCCAGGCCCACGGGCTGCGCACGTCCATCGACGTGGTGAGCGAGGCGGGGGACCGCTTCAAGCGGATCGTGACCCCGGCGCTCAAATACACCGATTACTGCGTCATCAACGAATACGAGGCCGAGCAGACCACGGGCATCCCCCTCAGGGACGCGGACGGCGGCCTGATTCGGGAGAACCTGCCCGGGGCGCTCAAGGCCATGAAGGCGCTGGGCGTGTCCCGCTGGGCGGTGATCCACGCGCCCGAGGGCGGCTTCGGCATGGACGAGACCGGCGCGTACATCCAGCGCGGCAGCCTGATCCTGCCAAAGGATCACATCGTGGGCTCCGTGGGCGCGGGGGACGCCTTCTGCGCCGGGGTGCTGCTGGGCGCGGAACGGGGCTGGAGCATCGAGCAGGCCATCGACCTGGGCATCGCCGCCGCCGCGTCCTCGCTGAGCGACGCCAGCGCCACCGCCGGGGTCTGCTCCGCCGAGGAGGCCATGGGCTTCTATAAAAAATACGACAGGAGATAACACATGGACGCGATATTCAACTTCGACAAGGCGATACTGCTGTGGATACAGAACAACCTCCGGGGCGGCATACTGGACAACATCATGATCTTCATCACCCATCTGGGGGACAAGGGCCTCTTCTGGATCGTGCTGACGCTTTTGCTGCTGACCCTCCGCAAGACCCGCCGCCCCGGCGTGACCAGCGCGATCGCCATGGTCATCGGCCTGATTGTGGTGAACCTGATGCTGAAGAACCTGGTGGCCCGCATCCGCCCCTATGTGCTCATCGAGGAGCTCGAGCTGATGATCGAGCAGCAGAAGGACTTCTCCTTCCCCTCGGGCCACGCCTGCAATTCCTTCGCCTGCGCCTGGGCGCTGTTCAGGACCATGAAGAAGCGCTACGGCGTACCGGCGCTGGTGCTGGCGACCCTCATCACGCTGTCCCGCATCTACGTGGGCGTCCACTATCCCACCGACATCATCGTCGGCGCGGCCATCGGCATCGCCGCCGCGGAGCTGGCCCGCTTCATCGTCAAAACCCTCCGCCGCCGCTTCCCCGCCTTCAAGCGCTTCATCAGCGCGAAGGGGAAGGCGAAGGGTTAGGGAACAGGGAACAGGGAACAGGGAACAGGGAACAGGGAACAGGGAACAGGGAGCAGGGAACAGGAATGGCCGGTGACGCTGCAACGCATTCTCCGCGCCTCCATCCGATCCCCTGAACCGCCCTCTGCCGTACATTTGCCCCATCGCAATTCCGTTATAGGAGTGAACAACATGCCAACCTACGACTTTGACCGGATCATTGACCGGCGGGACACGGACTCCATCAAATACGACTTTGCCGAGGAGTTCGGCCTGCCGGCGGACGCGCTGCCCATGTGGGTGGCGGACATGGACTTCACGGCCCCGCCCCAGGTGGTGGCGGCGGCGCGGCGCGCGGTGGACCACGGCATCTTCGGCTACACCGGCGTGAAGCGGGACTACTACGACGCGGTGACCGGCTGGTTCACCCGCCGCTTCGGCTGGACGCCGGAGCAGGATTGGGTGGTCTACACCCCCGGCGTGGTGTTCGCGCTGTCCATGGCGGTGCGGGCGCTGACCGAACCCGGCGACGCGGTGCTCATCCAGCCGCCGGTGTATCGCCCCTTCTACCAGATGGTGGAGAAGAACGGCCGCCGCCTGGTGTACAGCCCGCTGAATTATGTAAACGGGCGCTACGCCATGGACTTCGACGGCTTCGAGCGCGCCGTCGAAGCGCACAATGTCAAAATGTACATACTGTGCAGCCCCCACAACCCCGTGGGCCGCGTGTGGACTGTGGAGGAGCTTCGGCGGGTGGGGGACATCTGCCGCCGCCACGGCGTCGCGGTGGTGTCCGACGAGATCCACTGCGATTTCACCTGGCCGGACCATCCCCACACCCCCTTCATCGCGGCGGTGCCGGAGCTTCGGGAGCGCACGGTGCTGTGCACCGCCCCCAGCAAGACCTTCAACCTGGCGGGCCTCCAGGTGTCCAACCTGTTCATCCCCGGCGAGGCTATGCGCAAGGCGGTCCAGGCCGAGATCGAGCGCACCGGCTGGTCGGGCCTCAACAACGTGGGCCTGGCCGCCTGCAAGGCCGCCTACCGGGAGGGCGACGACTGGCTGGACGCCCTGAAGGACTACCTCAGTGGCAACGTGGCCTTCCTGCGGGATTACCTCCGGGAGCGCCTCCCGATGCTTAAGCTGGTGGAGCCCGAGGGCACCTACCTGGCCTGGGTGGACTGCTCCGCCCTGGGCCTTGCCCCCAGGGACCTCCACGACCTGGTGGCCAACAAAGCCCACCTCTGGCTCGACGACGGCGATATCTTCGGTCCCGAGGGCGAACAGTTCCAGCGCGTCGTCCTGGCCTGCCCCCGCGCCACCCTCCGCGAGGGCCTGGATCGGCTGGCCGAGGCGATCCAGGGAGTAGGGAGTAGGCAGTAGGGAGTAGGGGGAGTTACGGCACAGCCCCTGACTTCTATTGAAAACCCCGTGTTTTCGGTAGGCTCTGGGGATGCTTAACGTTTTTCGTAACGATTCAGTCACCCAGGAATGACTCCCTCAGTCAGCCTGCGGCTGCCAGCTCCCTCGGAGAGGGAGCCTGGACGGGGCCCCAAAAGCCTCCCTCTTTGAGGGAGGTGGGCCGCGAAGCGGGTCGGAAGGAGTCCGCGACTGAACAGTTACCGTTTTTCATTTCTTTAGAACGCCGTTCATTTGCCGTTCTCCCCTACTCCCTACTCCCTACTGCCTACTCCCTAAATCCCAATTTACCCCGGCAGAACTGAATAGATACCAATCCCAACATACCGTCAGGCATAAACTGCCTCAAAGGAAGGAGAAGGTCTAAATGAAGAAAGCGATCGCGGCGCTATTTGCGCTGATGCTTGTGCTGGCGCTGAGCGCGCCCGCCCTGGCGGAGACGATGTACGTCTACAAAAACTGCAAGGCCTACGAGGAGCCGGACACCCACTCCCGGGTGACCATCAAGCTGCACGTGGGCCACGACCTCCAGGTGGGCGACTACGAAAACGGCTTCTACGAGACGAAATACGGCTGGGTCCAGGAGAAGTACCTGACCTACGAGATCACCCCGGACATCTGCTCCCACAAGTGGGGCAAGTGGTACGTGGTGGAGGAGGCCACCTGCACCTCCAGGGGCCTCAAGCAGCGGGAGTGCTCCATCTGCGGCGACGTGGAGCAGTCGCACATCAGCAAGACGGGCCACAGCTATGGCAAGTGGAAGGTGACCAAGTCGGCCACCTGTACCCGCCAGGGCACCCGCACCCGCACCTGCCGCAACTGCGGCCAGACCGAGACCGAGCGCTTCTACGCCGACCATGAATTCGGCGCGTGGACCGTGGTGCGCGCGGCCACCTGCTCCGTGCCGGGCCAGCGCATCCACACCTGCGTCAACTGCGGCACCCAGGAGACCAAGGCCATCGAGACCCTGCCCCACACCTTCGCCTATCAGATCATCCAGGAGGCCACCGACCACTCCGCCGGCATGCGGGCGCAGGTCTGCCAGGTCTGCGGCTACACCGAGAAAGCGGTGAGCTACGACCCCGAGGGCACCATTCGCCGCGGCGAGCGGGGCGAGCACGTCTACAGGCTCCAGCAGCTGCTGGTGGAGCAGGGCTATCTGAACGCCGGCGGCGCGGACGGCATCTTCGGCGGCGGCACCGAGAAGGCGCTGGTGAAGTTCCAGGCCGACCAGGGTCTGAACACCGACGGCATCGCCTGGCCCCAGACCCAGAAGCGGCTGGCCCACGACTTCGGCCCGTGGGAGACCGTGAAGGCCCTGACCCGCACCGAGCCCGGCGAGCGCCGCCGCGTGTGCAAGGACTGCGGCTACGTGCAGACGGAGACCGTCGAGGCGGGCAATGTCGTCGAGCGCGGCAGCCGCGGCGAGAACGTTCGCGCCCTCCAGCAGATTTTGAGCGTGCTGGGCTACAACACCGGCAGCTTCGACGGCATCTACGGCCAGAAGCTGGACAACGCCTTCGCCGCCTTCGACGCGGACCACGGCATGACCTTCCAGCAGGGCCGCGTGCGCCCCGCCGACGTGGACGCCCTGGTGAGCGCCTGGGTGGCGCAGGACCCCATCGGCATAAAGGTGTCCAACGCCATGTCTCCGGTGAACCTGGCGCTGACCGTCAATCCCGCCGCCGACGCCGTCACCGACAGCGACGTCACCACCTACACCTGGTCCCTGACCAACATGGGCACGCAGAAGTGCATGTTCAACGCGCTGCTGCTGACCTACGGCAAGGGCGCGAACTTCGGCGAGGACAACCTGGTGATGGTGCTGGACGGCCAGGAGCTGAAGGCCAACGTGGGCAACAGCGCCTCCGGCAGCTTCACCGTGGCCCGCGACTGGGGCGACGGCAACCTGAACTTCGCCGCCATGGCCGTGGACGAGACCACCGGCTTCAAGTGGCTGAGCAACACCGTCACCTTCAGCGCCGCCGGGACCGCGGAGCCCCGCTACGTCGCCCCGCTGCCGGTGGAGCTGAACGTCTATAACCTGCCCGATGGCGAATATGCCGCGGCCTTTGACCGGGGCGACGTCGCGGGCCTGGCCTCCGGCATATTCATGAACGCGGTACATATCTATTCCATGGACACCTACGACGCCTCCGAGATCGAGGGCCTGGCCGAGGGCGACACCGTGGTGGTGGAGGGACAGGAGATCCCCGTTAAGACCATGGAGATCTGGGACGACCTGGTGGTGGTCAACGGCGGCATCGACGCCGAGGACGGCTGCGCCTTCACCAAGACCGAGGACGGCGACGCCTACCGGGTGAATCTGGACGACGATCTGGCCACCTACACCGAGTTGGGCGTGACCTCCCTGCCGGTGGACCCCGCCGCCACGTATTACGACGACTGGGACATCGAGTCCGACCCCGTCACCACCGACTACGACGGCATACTCAGCGCCATCCAGACCTCCGAAAACGACAGCTTCAACCGCTACAACACCACCCTGACCCTCCAGAGTGGCCGCGTGATCGAGCTGCGCCGCGTGTACATGCCGTAAGAGGGGACCTTTGTCAGCGGTCATCCGTCCAACAGTGAGGTGTCGACCCGTTTGCGTGTGACGCTTCTGTGACGGTCTACCAGCTATACTGTCCGCAGAAACCGGGATTGACATCGAACTGCCAAAGGAGGTAATCCCCATGAACAACGATAAGAGCAACCGCCCGGAGGACATCCGCGAGCTGAGTCTCGAGGAGATGGAGGACGTCAACGGCGGCGGCATCCGCGAGATCGTCGCGGGCGTGACCCTGGCCGCCATGACCATGACCGGCGGGGCCTTCGGCATGGCCGGAGCCCTGGCGGAGGACAGCGGCGCGTATGTGGAGACCGTCCCGGCGGCGGCGCTGGAGGGCCCGGTGGAGGAGGTCTTCATGGAGCTGGGCGGTGAGGAGCCCGCGCCCCAGGAGGTCATGGCCGCCCCGCTGGACGAAGAGATCCCCGAGGTCACCGATGCCGTGGAGGCCGACATGGGCCGAACCAGCCGCTCCATCGAGGTGGGCGACACCGTCATCATCGACACCGGCACCTCCGGCAACGCAGGCGTCTGGAAGAAGTGGGACTGCATCGACGGCAAGAAGGCCAGCTATTCCCTGCCCAGCGGCACCGCCGCCACGCTGATCAAGGCGTCCAAGTACCATTCCGGCAAGGGCCGCAACTACGCCATGATCGAGTTTACCTACAAGGGCAAGACCTGCCAGGGCTGGATCGCCGCGTCCATCATCGGACTGCCCCGCTGAAAAAAGGAGGAATGACCCATGAACAAGACCCTGAACAGAGCCCTTGCGCTGATCGTGGCGCTGGTTTGCCTGCTGACCGTGCCGTTTGCCGCCCTCGCGGAGGTCGCGGAGGGCGCGGACTCCGACTGGTACATGGCCGTGCTGACCGATGAGCGCATCCTCGCCGAATACCCCTATCACGCCTTCATCGACTTGAACGGCGACGGCGTGCCGGTGCTCATCATCTCCACCACCGAGGACGACTTCATCACCGACGCGGACAGGGCCGCGGTGTACGTCTACGCCGACGGCGAGGCCAAAAACGTGCTGGAGGTCGGCGGCGGCGGGGGAGACATCTTCTACGCCAACCTGGACGAGAAGACCCTGACCCACTTCTCCCGCCTCTCCGGCGAGCGCCACATCGAGGTCTTCCACGTGGAGGACGGCGCGCTGAAGCCGGTGACCCATGCGGACTACTACGGCCCCCACCACTATCCCGAGCAGGACAGCGAGGACCCGCTGTACTTCCAGGACGACGCGCCCGTCGCCGAGGCGGAGGGCGAGGCCCTGTTTGAGCTGTACACCGCGGAGGACGCCGCCGTGACCTATAGGAGGGAGGCGTGCCGGGGCACGTTGACCGACGACAACGCCGCAATGGCGGATTCAGACAAGCATAATGTATGAATAATTTCTGCACGGCTCCTAAGCTGCTTTGTATCGTGATGGCGCTCATGCTGTGCGCCTGTGCCTTGTGCGAGGGCGACGCCCCGGACCCGTCGGTGATCGAGAACTTCTCGAACACCTGGGTGGACGACAACGCGGCGGTGGAGATCTGGTTTGAGGACGGGGCGTTCCACTGCTCCGCCAGCCAGACCGAGGACGGCGGCGAGACCTCCATGGTCTGGACCTATGCCGCCTGCCGCTACGACCCGGAGACCTTCTCCATCGTCTGCGAGGGCGGCACCCGGTCCTACGAGTACGTGGACGAGGCCACCGGCGAGCTGGCGTCCGAGGTGGTCGTCGAGAACCTCACCGACTCCTTCGAGTTCGACGACTGGGGCCATCTGATCTGGAACGACCAGGAGGGCATCTGCAAGCGCTATCAGCTGATCCCGCTGGACCACGCCGAGGCGCTGGCCAACGAGGAGGCCCAGGCCTTCGCGGGCCGCTGGGGCGCGGGTCGCTGCACCATCGACGTCATCACCCAGCCCGACGGCACCTTCCACGTCCACATCGCCTGGGCGAACAGCGCCGCGGAGGAGACCCAGTGGGATTACGGCTGCGCCTATGACGACGCGCGGAAGTGCCTCGTCACCTACGTGCCCGGCGTCAAGGCCACCGTCACCTATGCCGAGAACGGCGAGGCGTCCGACTGGAGGACCGAATACGAGGACGGCGACGCCACCTTCGCCATCGACGACGCGGACATGCTCATCTGGAACGACCTCAAGGAGGACGCCGGAAGGGACATGCGCTTCGAGCGCGGCATTCTCCCGGAGGACCTGAATTGAACGTTTCCCGCGAGGCGGTTCTGTGCCCGGGGATTAGGGATTAGAAATAGCCTGGACACGCAGGGGCGGCGATGCGCCGCCCGCCATGAAAACCGTATTGTTTCGGCAGATGGCGGGCGAGCATTGGCCGCCCCTGTATCGTGCGCGGCAGCGGCTATTCCGTTCCCCTTTTCCCTTTTCCCTGTTGCCTTTTCCCTTTTCCCTGCTCCCATCTCTGCGGCGCGCCACGTCATCCCGTCCCTCCCCCAAAAACTACATTAATTGCCCCCACAAATGATTGATTTTAACCTGTCAATGTGGTATGATACGGAATGGAAATTCTGCGGCTCGGTGGAGGCGTGGGATCGGCGCGTGGCTGGCGGCCGCGCAAACCTAAAGAGAAGAGGGAAAGCATGTTTAAAATCGTCAAGAAGCAGCCCCTGAATCCGACCGTCACCAGGATGGTCATCGAGGCGCCTCTGGTGGCCCGCAAGGCCAAGGCCGGACAGTTCATCATTCTGCGCGCCAGCGAGGACGGCGAGCGCATCCCGCTGACCATCGCGGGCTATGACCGCGAGGCCGGCACCGTGGACATCATCTTCCAGATCGTGGGCGGCACCACCATGGAGCTGAACGCGCTCAACGAGGGCGACTGGCTGCCCGATTTCGTGGGCCCGCTGGGCCGTCCCTCCGAGGTGGAGGGCTTTAAAAAGGTGGCCGTGGTGGGCGGCGGCGTGGGCTGCGCCATCGCGCTGCCCGTGGCCCAGGCGCTCCACGCCAACGGCTGCGAGGTGCACTCCATCGTGGGCTTCCGCTGCAAGGACCTGGTCATCCTGGAGGACGAGTTCAACGCCTGCTCTTCCAAGGTCTGCATGATGACCGACGACGGCACCTACGGCACCAAGGGCCTGGTCACCAACGCCCTGGAGGAGCTGATCAAGTCCGGCGAAAAGTATGACGAGGTCATCGCCATCGGTCCCGTGATCATGATGAAATTCGTCTGTCAGCTGACCAAGAAGTACGACATCCCCACCGTGATCTCCATGAACCCCATCATGATCGACGGCACGGGCATGTGCGGCGGCTGCCGTCTGACCGTGGGCGGCGAGACCAAGTTCGCCTGCGTGGACGGCCCCGACTTCGACGGCCATCTGGTGGACTTCGACGAGGCCATGAAGCGCGGCGCGATGTACCGCGATTTCGAGCAGCACAAGCGGGATGAGTTCTGCAACCTCATGAACAAGGAGGTCAAATAAAATGGCTGAGAAGAATATGAGTCTGACCAAGTGCCCGATGCCGTCCCTGGACCCGAACTACCGCAACAAGGTGTTCGAGGAGGTCGCCACCGGCTACACCTATGATATGGCCATCAACGAGGCCCGCCGCTGCCTGCACTGCAAAAACAAGCCCTGCGTCAGCAAGTGCCCCGTCCAGATCGACATTCCCGAATTTATCGCCAAGCTGGCCAACGAGGACATCGAAGGCGCGTTCGAGGTCATCAACCGCTCCTCCTCCCTGCCCGCCGTGTGCGGCCGCGTGTGTCCCCAGGAGACCCAGTGCGAATCCAAGTGCGTCCGCGGCATCAAGGGCGAGCCCGTGGGCATCGGCCGCCTGGAGCGCTTCGTGGCCGACTGGCACCGCGAGCACGCCACCGAAAAGCCCGCCGTGCCCGCCTCCAACGGCCACAAGGTCGCCGTCATCGGCGCCGGCCCCGCGGGCCTGACCTGCGCGGGCGATCTGGCCAGGATGGGCTACAAGGTCACCGTGTACGAGGCCCTGCACGTCGCCGGCGGCGTGCTGTCCTACGGCATCCCCGAGTTCCGTCTGCCCAAGGCCATCGTCAACAAGGAGGTCGACAACCTCAAGGCCATGGGCGTGGACATCGAGACCGACATGGTCATCGGCAAGGTGCTGACCATCGACGAGCTGTTCGAGATGGGCAACGAGGCCGTGTTCATTGGCTCCGGCGCAGGCCTGCCCCGGTTCATGAACATCCCCGGCGAGTCCCTCAAGGGCGTCTATTCCGCCAATGAGTTCCTGACCCGCATCAACCTGATGAAGGCCTACCGCGACGACAGCAAGACCCCCATCCGCCACGGCAAGAAGGTCGCCGTGGTCGGCGGCGGCAACGTGGCCATGGACGCCGCGCGCTGCGCCAAGCGCCTGGGCGCGGACGAGGTCTACATCGTCTATCGCCGTTCCATGAACGAGCTCCCCGCCCGTGCCGAGGAGGTCGAGCACGCTCAGGAGGAGGGCATCATCTTCAAGACCCTCACCAACCCCGTCGAGGTGCTGGGCTTCAACAATCCCGACGATCCCCGCGATCCCCGCAACGGAGAGGTCTGCGGCATGAGGTGCGTGGAGATGGAGCTGGGCGAGCCCGACGCCTCCGGACGCCGCCGCCCCATCGTCAAGGAGGGCAGCGAGTTCGTGCTGGACATTGACACCATGATCATGGCCATCGGCACGTCCCCCAACCCGCTGATCCGCTCCACCACCCCCGGCCTCGAGGCCAACAAGCACGGCTGCATCGTCACCCAGGGTGAGGACGGCCTGACCAGCCGCGAGGGCGTCTACGCTGGCGGCGACGCTGTCACCGGCGCGGCCACCGTCATCCTCGCCATGGGCGCGGGCAAGAACGCCGCCGCCGCCATCGACGAGTATATCAAGTCCAAGGCATAAAAGGCATGATGCCACAACAAAGGCTCCGCCCGTTCGATCGGGCGGAGCCTTTGCGCTGCGGTCACACCAGCGGCCTGACCGCGGCGTAGACCTTCTCGTACTTTTCGTACAGCTTCATGTATTGCGCGTGCATCTCGGGGCGGGGTTCGTAGGTGTGGATGGGCTCCACCATGTGCGCAGCGGCGTCCTCCAGATTCTTGAACACCCCGATGGCCACGCCGGTGAGCATGGCGCTGCCCACGGTGCCGGCGTCGGCGGTGCGCAGGGCCACGATGGGCACGTCGAGCATGTCGGCCTTCATCTGCATCCACGCCGCGGACCGCGCCCCGCCGCCGGTGGCGTGGAGCTTTTTGTAGTGGACCCCGGAGGACTTCAGCGCCCGGGCGTTTAGCGCCATCTCGTAGGCCACGCCCTCCATGCAGCCGCGGTACAGCTGCGGCAGGCCGGTGTCGGTGGTCAGCCCCAGGATCGCGCCGCGGGATCCGGTGTCCATGTAGGGCGTCGCGGCCCCGGCGAAGTGGGGCAGCACCAGCAGCCCCGTGGGCGCGTCGCCGTGCTCCTGGCGGTAGCGGGCCTCCAGCAGCTCGTTGACGGAAATGCCCTGCGCCTGGGCGGCCTTCTTTTCGTCCTTGGCGAAGCTGCTGACGCACCAGTCGATCAGCGCGCCGCCGGTGTAGGAAAAGGCGTAGGCGACGTATTTCCCGG
Organism: uncultured Eubacteriales bacterium; assembly: GCA_902799465.1. Taxonomy (GTDB): domain Bacteria; phylum Bacillota; class Clostridia; order Christensenellales; family Aristaeellaceae; genus UBA2862. Next base: position 2,862 of record CADCAS010000066.1, on the reverse strand, counting down.
GGATGACGTAGGGCACCACGGAGAAGTAGCCCTTGTACATCTCCACGATGTCGGGCATTTCGTCGTAAACTGGGGTCAGGCACTCCACCGTGCCCGCGCCGTCCACGGCCACGTCACCGTCAAAGGCCCCCGCGCCCACCGCCGCCGCCACCTGGTCGTGGCTGATGGACACGATGGTCACGCCCTCCGGCAGGCCCACGGCCTCCGCCGCCTTGGCGGTCAGATGGCCCGCGGGCGTTCCCGTCGGCACGGGCTTCGACATCAGCTTCACGTCGATGCCCGCCGCGTCGAACATCTCCTGACTCCAACAGAGGTTTTTGATGTCCAGCGCCATGGTGCGCGTCGCCAGCGAGTAGTCGATTTGCGCGACGCCGGTCAGGTGGTAGACCACATAGTCCTCCATCAGGAAGATGTGCTTGGCCTGAGCGTATACCTCAGGCTTGTTGCCCTTCATCCACATCAGCTTGGGCAGGCTGTACATCTCGTGGGGGCGCAGCCCGGTGACCTCGGCGATGTGCATTTCTCCCAGCTTCTCGGACAGCCGCTTCACCTCGTCCCCGCCCCGGGGGTCGGTGTACAGCATGGCGTTGTGCAGCGGCTTCCCGTCCCCGTCGGTCATGACGAAGGTCTCCCCGAAGGACGTGATGCCGATGCCGCCGATATCCGGGTGCTGGCCCGCCATCTCCCGGATGACCGCCAGCACGCCGTCCATGATGGTGGAGACGTCGATCTCGTGTCCCGTCACCTTCCGGCGCACCGGATAGTCCCGGTACGCCTTGCCCAGGTATTTTCCGTTTTCAACAAATACGGTGCACTTGCAGCCCGTAGTCCCAATATCCAATCCCGCGATCTTCATAACAATACACCTCTAAATGGAAATGAGGAATCGGGCCATTCATTCCCCATTCCCCATTCCCAATTTCCCATTAATCTATATCGACCCAGTCATACCCGAGGTACGTGGTAAACGCCTCGTGCAGGATCTCCTTCATGTGGCCCACGCCCACGCTGGTGTGGTGCTTGAAGCCGCCGCGGGCCAGCTTGATCATCTTGTCCTGCATGTTGGGCAGCTCGCACACGCCCGCGCAGCCGAAGTACTCGGCTTCGATGGGATCGTCCGTGAACTCCGCCTCGGAGGCGTAGACGATGATCTTCCCGTCCTTGGTCTGGCAGTTGGCGATGGTGGTCGGGAAGGCGCGGATGCGGCCTTCGTTGGTGCCCCAGCCGCTGCCGGGATCGCCCTTGGCAAACATCTTGTGCTCGGTGACGGTACCGCGCCCGGTCATCAGCTGCTGGGCCACCGGGCCGCAGTGGAACAGTATGACCTTGTTCTCGTCGTCGCCGTAGTTGTTGTTCCAGTCCAGCACCGCGGTGGGCTGCTCGCTGGCCAGCGCCATGGCCCGCATGGTCAGCGCGGAGCACATGTCGATCTCGCAGGAGGCGGGGATGCCCCGGTCGTTGAGCTCGGACAGCAGCACGCAGGGACACACGCGCAGTATGGTCTCCATCTCGTTCCAGCAGCGCAGCGTCAGTGCGTCCAGATGGTACTCCTCGATGTATTCGTCGATGACCACGCTCATCTTGGAAAGGGTCAGCTTGTTGGGGTCCGGCACGCCCGAGAAATCGGTGTATTTCTCAAGAGCCGCCATCTTCTCGACGACCTTCTTATCGTCGTCGGCCAGCTTGCCCACCTTGAAGATCAGCTCGGACAGGTCGAAGCTCTCCACGTTGATGCCGTACTTTTGGAGGGTGATCTCGTCGAAGCGCACGGTTTTGAAGGCGGTGGTGCGCGCGCCGATGCAGCCCACGTTGAAGCGCTTCATGCCGTTGACGACGCGGCAGATGGCGGCGAAGTCGCGAAGGTTCTGCTCAAACGCCTTGCTCAGCGGGTGGACGACGTGGGGCTTCAACACCGTGAACGGCACGCCGTACTGGGTGAACACGTCGGTCACGGAGAACTTGCCGCAGAAGGCGTCGCGGCGGTGCTTGAAGTCCATCTTGCCGATCTCGTCCGGGTACGCCTGCATCAAAATCGGCACGCCCGCGTCCTGCAGGGCGGTGATGGCGCCGTTTTCGTCGGCGAATATCGGCATGGAGTAGATCACGCCGTCAAACTGCCCCTCGTGCGCCTTGAGCCATTTGGCGTACAGCAGGCCCTCGTCCCGGGTCTCGATGCCGCCGTAGCGGGTCAACTCAGCGTCCATGGCGATGTAGTCGTAGCCCGCGTCGGTCACGGCCTTGATCATGTCCTCACGCGCGCCGTAGATCAGCTCGCCCGGCATAAAACCCCGGTTTGCAAACGCCAGCGCAAATGTCATCTTTTTGCTCATGCTAAATTCCTCCTGATATCTTTGGGCATTTTTGTACATATACCACATGATAATATTATATCTTAACATAACGGGTGTGTCAATGGGTTTTGTGGGGAAGAAGGCGGGAATAAGAGGCGGGTTGATACTTCCCGCAGGTTGTGATATACTGAAAGGGAGAAAGGAGATGTTGAACATGGCAATGCCTGAAGTGGTCGTACAGCGCTGGAATGAAATGACCGAGGACGAACAACAACAGGCTGTGAACTTCATCGACTTCCTGCTGGATAAACGCAAGCGCTCCCGCGTACAGGAAGGAGGCTTTCAGCTTGGCGCGCTGAAAGGCGGTCTGGTCTACATCGCGGATGACTTTGACAAAACCCCGGAAGAGTTTGAGGAGTGCATATAGGCTTTTATTGTTTCCATGATAAACATACCTTTGTAGTTAGGGATTTATAGCAATCCCCAGAAATGTCACCACCGCCACCTTGACAAAAGTGGTATAACAAAGGTAGAGGTGAGCGGCAATGTTACACAACGAAGCGAGAGAACT
>CADCAS010000065.1:13804-31347 GCA_902799465.1 uncultured Eubacteriales bacterium | reverse complement strand
GGATGCTTAACGTTCTTCATTCCTTTAGAACGCCGTTCATCTGCCGTTCTCCCCTACTCCCTACTCCCTACTGCCTACTCCCTAAATCCCAATTTGAAGACTGAATGGTAACCCGCGCCATATAGAATATATGATAATTATACGTCCAGCTTCTTGACGATTCCAGCCCTTTTGTGTTATTATATATCCATTAGTGTACTGGGAGGGATTGTCCATGTCCGGACATAACAAATGGTCAACCATCAAAAATAAGAAAGCCAAGACGGACGCCGCGAAGGGCAAGATCTTTACCAAGATCGGCCGCGAGATCGTGATCGCCGTCAAGACCGGCGGCAGCGCCGACCCCGCGCTCAACAGCAAGCTGAAGGATGTCATCGCCAAGGCGAAGGCCGCCAATATGCCCAATGACAACATCCAGCGCTCCATCAAGAAGGCCGCGGGCGAAGGCGAATCCGCCAACTACAAGGAAGTCACCTACGAGGGCTACGCGCCCTGCGGCGTGGCCGTGATCGTGGAGATCGTCACCGACAACCTGAACCGCACCGCCTCCGAGGTGCGCCACATCTTCGACAAGTGCGGCGGCTCCCTGGGCGCCTCCGGCTGCGTGTCCTGGAAGTTCGAGCGCAAGGGCGTCATCGTCATCGACAATTCCAAGGGGATGGACGAGGACGAGCTGACCATGCTGGCCCTGGACGCCGGCGCGGACGACGTGGAGTACAACGAGGATTCCGCCGTCATCTACACCGCCCCGGACGACTTCTCCGAGGTGCGCGACAATCTGGAGAACGCCGGCTGCACCTTCCTGTCCGCCGAGCGCGCCATGATCCCCACCACCACCACCGCCCTGCCCGACGAGGAGAGCGTGCAGAAGGTCACCCGTCTGCTGGACTGGCTGGAGGAGTACGACGACACCGAGAACGTCTATCACGACGCCGAGCTGCCCGACGACGAGGAAGAGGACGACTAAACCTCAACAATAAAGGAGACGCGAAAGCGTCTCCTTTTTGTATGGGGTTAATGGATCAGTCCAGTGGAACATTATTCGCAGCCTCAGACCACTTCCCTCAGCCGCCGGTCCAGCTCGTCGCGCTGGGCCTGGGTCAGGGAGGTGAAGGGGCCCCAGCTCAGCTCGCGGAGGGTGCAGAGCTCCTTCTCGAAGGGGACGCGCTCGGCGAGGATGGGGAGATACTCGGCGCACAGGGCAAATGCCGTGGGATTCTCCTTGAGCTCGGCCAGGCTGGAATCCAGGCTGTACACCCTGCGGCAGGGGGTGGTGGGGGTGTAGCGGACGCTGTACTGGCCCGCGCCCACGCTCAGAACCACCGCACGGCCCAGCTGACGGGCGTCCACACCGGGCAGTTGCTTTGAGACGACGTCCAGCTCGGCGTCGGGCAGCACGATCTCGGCGCGGGTGTCGAAGGGCACGGTGAAGCGGAAGGCCAGCGCGCCGTCTTCAATGGCCCAGGCGGATTCGATCAGACCTGCGGCGGAGTCCAGGCGGGCCTCGGCGGAGGCGATCTGGTAGTTGGGCTTGGGAAGCAGGGTGAAGCGCTTGAAGCCCGCGCCGTCCTCGCTGGGGTTGATGCCCAGCATGTCGCGGAACATCCACTCCACGATGGAGCCGTAGGAGTAGTGGTTCAGGGAGTTCATCTCGGTGCCGCTCATGCTGCCGTCGGGCTCGACGGAGTTCCAGCGCTCCCAGATGGTGGTGGCTCCCATCAGCACCTCGTACAGCCAGCCCGGATAGCCCTTCTCCAGCAGCAGGTGATAGGCGATGTCGTTCATGCCGTTTTCAGACAGCACCCGGCACAGGTAGGGCGTGCCGACGAAGCCGGTCTCCAGGTGGTAGAAGTTCTTTTGCAGCTTGTTCAGCAGCCCGCGCCGCGCCTGCTCCAGGCCGTTGGGCGGGGTCAGGTCGAAGTACAGCGCCACCACATAGCCGGTCATGGTGTCAATGGCCAGCTTGCCGGAGGGGGTGAAGTACTCCCGCTGGAAGGCGGCGCGGATCTCGTCGGCCAGTTTGCCGTAATATGCGGCGTCCTCGGCCTTGCCCAGCAGCTTCGCGGCCTTGGCGACGATGGTCGTGGAATAGTAGTAATAGCCCGAGGCGATGTAGCCGGGATCGGTGGCCCCGAACACGCCGCCGGGATAGTTGCCGTCCAGGGCCAGCCAGTCGGCGTAGTGGGTGCCGGTGAGCCACAGCCGCTTCGCGCCGTCCGCGTCGTCCTGGCGCTTCATGTAGTCCACCCAGCCCTTCATGCTGTCGTACTGGCGGCGCAGTATGCCCACGTCGCCGGAGTGGAGATACACGTTCCAGGGGATGACGGTGGCGGCGTCGGCCCAGGCGGTGGAGGCGTCGCCGGAATAGTTGGCCACGGGTACCACGTCCGGGACGCTGCCGTTCAGCTTCTGCTGCTCCAGGAACAGGTCCACGCCGTACTTGGCGTAGAAGGCGTAGGTGTCGGCGAAGAAGCAGGCGGTGCCGGAGAAGATCTGGGCGTCGCCGGTCCAGCCGTAGCGCTCGTCGCGCTGGGGGCAGTCGGTGGGCACGTCCAGGAAGTTGCCCTTCATGCCCCAGCGGGCGTTGTGCACCAGCTGGTTGACCAGCGGGTCGGCGGTCTTTACATCGCCCCGCGGGGTCATCTCGGAGTGGATCACCAGGCCGGTGAAGGCGTCGGGATCGACCTCGCCCGGCCAGCCCTCCACCTTGACGAAGCGGAAGCCGTAGAAGGTGAAGTGCTGCCGCACGTCGCGGGGCGTGCCGTCGGAGATGTAGGTGAACTCGGCCTTCGCGGTGCGCAGGTTGTCGTTGTAGAAGTTGCCCTGCTGCAATATCTCGCCGAATTGCAGGTGGATGCGGGCGCCTTTGGGCGCGGCGCAGGCAAATTGCAGCCAGCCCACCATGTTCTGGCCCATGTCCAGCACCGTCTCTCCGGCGGGGGTGTGGATGAGCTCGATGGGCTTGAGGCGCTCGTGGACCACGATGGGCGGCGACAGGCGGGCGCGCAGGCGGTCATAGCCCAGCTCGATGGGCTTCACGCCGAACACCCCGGAGGTGTCCAGGGTGGCGTCCCAGACCTCGCCGTTGTAGATGCCGCTCTCCACGATTTGGCTTCTGCGGCACTTCCAGCTGGTGTCCGTGCCGACGACGGCCTCGGTGCCGTCCGCGTACCAGATGTGGATCTCGGCCAGCGCGGCCAGTTTGTCGCCGTAGTTCTCGTAGCGCTGTCTGAGGCCGTAGCTGCCCTTGTACCAGCCGTCGCCCAGCGCGAGCTCCAGCCGGTTCACGCCTTGCTTCAGCGGCAGGTCGAAGGTCTGGTACTGTATCCAGTGGTCGTAGGCGCAGAAGCCGGGCAGCAGGCACTCGTCGCCCTGCTTCTCCCCGTTGAGATACAGCTCGTACACGCCCAGACCCACCATGTAGCCCCGGGCGCGGGCGACGGGCTTTTGGACGGCGATGTCGGTGAAAACCACGGCCTGCACGGACTTGTCGGCGTCCGGGGTGATCCACTCGGCCTGCCAGGGCGCGTCGCCGCGGGCGGTCTCAAAATACTGCACGTCGCTCACGGCGCTGTCGCCCGCGTCGTCCATGACCTCCACCTGCCAGTAATAGCGGGTCATGGGCGCAAGCGCCACGGGCAGCTCAAAGCCGGTGCTGACGATGCCGTCGCTCTCGCCGCTGTCGTATACGCATTCGGCGAAATCCTCGAACAGCGCCACCTTCACCCGCGCCCACTTCTGCGCGCGGCCCTTGGCCTCTGTCACCACGTAGGACACCGTGGGGTTTTGCAGATCGTACCCCACGGGATTGGTCAGGTGGTTCAGCTTGCAATGGATGATCTTCATGCGGTGATTTGCTCCTTGAAATGAATTGGTCGGAATGATGGGTCATTGCCTGGTTCAGACGGCGGAGAGGGAGCGGGGGAATGGAGAATGGAAAATGGAGAATGGAGGTAACTGTTCAGTTCTGCGACAAACAGAGACTCCCTGGAAGGGGAGCCAAGGCTGACGCTCTGTCTTCCTCTTGGCTCCCCTTTCAGGGGAGCTGTCGCCGACGAAGTCGGTGACTGAGAGGTCGTTCCCCTTTAGCTGACAAATCTCCGTTTATCACGGTTGAACGGACCAGCTGCGTTCAATCCATCAAATCCGCAGGATTTGCACCATCATTCTCCATTTTCCATTCTCAATTCTCCATTTCAACCCATCCTCAGCCCTTCACCGCGCCGGCGACCATGCCCGCGACGATGCGCTTGTTGAAGATCAAAAAGAGGATCAGCATGGGCACGGTGATGATGATGATGTCGGCGAAGAGCAGGTTATAGGTGTTGGCCAGCTGGCCCTTGTAGTTGTACAGCGTCAGCTGCACGGTGGTGTTGGCCGCGCCGGGGAGGAAGTAGAGGGGATTGGTAAAGTCGTTGAAGGTCTGCACGCCCACCAGTATGATGATGGTGGCCTGGATGGGCTTCAGGAGTGGGAAGATGATCTTCGAGAAGATCTGCCAGCGGGAGCAGCCGTCGATGGACGCCGCCTCCTCCAGGTCCACGGGGATGGAGGCCATGAACCCGCGGTAGAGCATGATGGTGAAGGGCGTCTGGAGGGCGATCTCGATCATGACCATGGAGAACATGGTCTTGTAGATGCCCATGGACTGGAGCATGCGAATGGTGGGCAGTATGGACGCGGGGATCATCAGGCCCAGCATGATGGTGGACTGTATGGCGGTCATCAGCTTGCCCTTGCGCCGCTGGATGACGTAGCCCGCCATCGCGCCTGTGAGCAGCAGGCCCAGCACCGTAAACAGCGTCAGCAGGCCGGAGTTTTTGAAGGCCGTCACCAGCTGGTAGTTGCCGTGCTTGACCACCTCGATGTAGTTCTCGAAGTGCAGCTCCGTCGGCCAGGCGATGCTCAGCCGGTTGGCCTCCTTCTTCGACTTGATGGACTGGACGAACATGAAGTAGAAGGGGATCAGGAAGATCACCACGGTGAAGAACAGGCCGACGATGTCGCCGATGATCTGATTTCTCTTGCGCTTGGTCTCCATCAGCGGATCGCCTCCTCTCGCTTGTTCAGGAAGTGCTGCAGCGGGAAGGCGATGACGGAGATCAGCACCAGCATCACCACGTTGCCCGCCGTGGACAGGCCGTAGAAGCCCGCCGCGTACTGCTTGTAGATCACCGAGGCCAGCACGTCGGTGGCAAAGCCGGGCCCGCCGCCGGTCATGGCCCAGATCAGGTCGAAGGTGCGCAGGCCGCCGATCAAGGACAGTATGATGATGGAGTTCTGGGCCGGGGCCACCAGGGGCAGGGTCACATTGGTGATCTGCTGCCACCAGTTCGCGCCGTCGATGGACGCCGCCTCATAGTAGCTCTGGTCGATGGACTGTATGCCCGCGATGTAGATGACCACCGAGATGGACAGGCCCTTCCACACGTCCGTGGCGATGATGGACCACAGCGCCGTGGAGGGATTGCCCAGGAAGTCCACGCCGCTGCCGGTGACGCCCTTGATGACCACGTTCAGAAGGCCCTTGGTGGGGTGCATCATGTAGGCGAAGGTCAGGCCCACGGCCATGGTGGACACCAGGTTCGGGAAGAACACCGCCGAGCGGATGAAGTCCTTCGATTTGATGCTGCTGGTCAGGAATATGGCGATGAAGAACGCCAGCACCACCTTTAATCCGCTGGTGGCGAAGGCGTACAGCAGCGTGTGGGGCACCGACGTCGACATGGCCGGATCGGTGAAGAACAGCTTGTAGTTTTCCAGTCCGTTGAAGGTCGCCGTCTCGAAATTCCACACCGTCATGCTGTAGTACAGCGACGATATGACCGGCCACAGGAAGAACACCAGGAATATGACCAGCGACGGGACGACAAACCACACGGAATAGAGGCTCTTTTCCTTGGTCTTAGTCATGATGTTTAGTCACCCCTTGATGGAAGTGTGGCACGTGGCGCGCGGGAATGCTTTCAATAGTTCCCTCGCCCCGCATTTGAAAAGCGGCCGCCTGTAAAAAACATCAGGCGGCCGCGGGTCATTGCGGGATCAGTCCCAGTTATAGCCCAGCTGGACAGCGGACTTCTTGCAGTCCTCGTCGTAGGCCGCGGCGGCTTCCGCGCCGGACATCTGGCCCAGGCCGACGGCCACGGTCAGCTGCTCGCACGCCGTGCCCTTGATGGGGGAGACATACTCCAGGGCGGGGGTGGTCTTGCCCTCGTCGAAGTACTGCTGCATGTCCACGCGGACGGCGTCACACACGCTCTCGGGCAGCTCATAGCCCTTGATGCAGGAGGGGCCGTTGGCGCCGTAGGTCTCGAAGTACAGGTTCAGCATATCCTCGGAGTAGTAGAAATCCAGGAAGGCCTTGACGGCGTCGATGTTCTGGGAATCCTTGTTCACGTAGAAGCTCATGGGCTCCCACACGGTCAGGCCGTGGTTCTCGGGGTTGTCGCCGGGCACGCCGAAGACGCCGATCTGGCTCTGATCCTCGGCCTCCGCCACGATCATGGGCAGCTGCTGGGTCAGGATGAACCAATGGGTGGCGTCGCCCACGCCGATGGCGAAGTTGCCGTCGGCCACGGTGGCGGCGGACTTGTCCTCGTTCAGATAGTCCACCAGATCCTCATACTTGGTCCAGGAGCGGGTGGCCGCGGGGATGTCGGCGTACTTGGCCTTGCCCTCGGTGTACTCCTCGGCAAAGGTGGGATAGGCCGCCTGAATGTTGTAGTAGTCGCCCAGGAACAGCACCTGGGTGGTCCAGGTCTCGCCGCCGCAGAAGTACACGGGGGTCTTGCCCGCTTCCTTCAGCTTCGCGCAGTTGTCCACGAAGTCCGCCCAGGTGTGGGGGACCTCCAGGCCCAGCTCCTCATAGTCGGGCTTGTAGTAGATGATGGCGCCCGCCTGGGTGGAGGACTGGGGCAGGCCGTACACCGCGCCGTCGATGGTCACGGAGGACAGGAAGGCGTCGTCCACGCGGCTCACCAGATCCCAATCCTTGATGTCCAGGAAGCAGCGGGAGGGATTCAGGTCATACAGCTTGGAGCCGGAGTTGTAGCACAGGAAGTCCGGCAGGTCGTTGGAGGCGATGCGGGTCTTGAGGATGTTGTCGCCCTCGGATCCGCCGGGATTGATCTCGACCTCGACGTGCAGGCCCAGGGCTTCCTCCGCTGCGGCGATGACAGCCTTGGTGCCGTCGTTATACTCGGCCTGACCGCCCCAGAAGGTGATGGTCACGCCGTCAAAGGGCTTGCCCTCCGCCAGCGCGGTGGACGCCGCCATGCTCGCGAGCAGGGCGCAGACCAGTGCCAGTGCAAACAGTTTTTTCATGGGTTTACCTCCTCATTCTTTATACCGCGGCAGCATGCCGCAGTCCATGTTTTCATTTTATATGTTTGATTGCAAATTGTCAATAGTTTTTATGCAATATGATGAATGTTTTGCAGGACTGTTAGATAATGAATTGGAAATGGGAATTAGGAATTAGGAATGAGGAATTAGGAATTGTAATAGCTTGGCTGCGTAGGGGCGGCAATGCGCCCCCGCCGGGTAATACGTATTGATTCTGTATCAGGCGAGCGGACACATTGGCCGCCCCTACGGGGTTCGCGGCAGCCACTATCTTTAATTCCTAATTCCCAATTCCTAATTCCTAATTCCGTTTACTCCATCCCGACGGCCTCGCTGAGCGCCTCCCATTCCTCGTACAGGGCGTCGAGGCGGGCCTGGGCGTCGCGGTGCTCGTGGGCGACGCGGGCGGACTCGGCGGGGTTGGAGTAGATCTCGGGCAGGCCCATGTCGGCCTCGAGCCTGGCGATCAGCGCCTCGGTCGAGGCGATGTCGGCCTCGGCCTGTTGGAGCTTCTGTCTGAGGGCGCGGGCGGACTCCTTCTGGAGGCGCTTGACCCGCTTCTCCTTGTCCAGATGGGTCCGGGTCATGCCGCCGTCCGCGGCATCCTCCAGACCGGCGGCCTCCAGGCGCTTCTTCTCCAGGTAGTTGTCGTAGTTGCCCAGGTATTCCCGGGCGCCCTCGGGGCTCATCTCGATGACCCGTGTGGCCACCTTATTGATGAAGTAGCGGTCGTGGCTGACGGTCAGCAGCGTGCCGTCAAAGTCGTCCAGCGCCGCCTCCAGCACCTCGCGGCTGTCCATGTCCAGGTGGTTGGTGGGCTCGTCCAGCAGCAGCAGATTGTCCTGCCGGAGCATCAGCTTGGCCAGCGCCACCCGCCCGCGCTCGCCGCCGGACAGGGTGCCCACCTTCTGGAACACGTCGTCGCCGGTGAGCAGGAAAAGCGCCAGCACGCCCCGCACCCGGTCGACCTCCAGCCGGGGAAAGTCGTCCCAGATCTCGTTTAAGACGTCCTTGTCGGGGTGGAGCTGTGCCTGCTGCTGGTCGTAGTAGCCCACGTCCACGTTGGAGCCGAAGATCACGTTGCCCTTGTCGGGCGCAAGCTGCCCCGCGATGATGTTGAGCAGCGTGGACTTGCCCACGCCGTTGGGCCCGATGACGGCCACCCGGTCCCCGGCGCGCAGGTGCAGGTCCAGGCCCTCAAACAGCACGCGCCCCTCGAAGCCCTTTTGCAGTCCCTTCACCATCAGCACGTCGTCGCCGGTGCGCCGCCGGGCCTGGAAGCTGAAGCGTACCTTCTGCTCGCTGACGGGCTTTTCGATGCGCTCCAGCTTTTCCAGTCGCTTCTCCCGGCTCTCGGCCAGCTTGATGGACTTTTCCCGGTTGTACATGCGGTAGCGGGCGATGATGGCCTCCTGACGGGCGATCTCCGCCTGCTGGAGCTTGTACTCCTTGAGCTGCCGCTCCAGATTGGCCTGCCGCTGGACGGAATACTGGTCGTAGTTGCCCGAATACTGGGTGAGCCTGCGCATGGACAGCTCCGCCATGCAGTCGCAGACGCTGTTTAAGAAGTAGCGGTCGTGGCTGATGACCAGCACCGTCCCGCGGTACTTCTTCAGCGTGTCCTCCAGCCACTGGGTGCTCTTCAGATCGAGGTGGTTGGTGGGCTCGTCCAGCATCAGCAGCTCCGGCTGGGTCAGCAGCAGCCGCGCCAGGCACAGCCGGGTCTTTTCGCCGCCCGACAGCAGCCGCGCCGGCTGGGTCTCGCGTCCGCGGGCGAAGCCCAGGCCCGCCAGCACGCCCTGGATGCGGCTGGGCCACTCGTAGCCGCCCGCGTCCTCGAAGCGGTCGTTCAGGCGCTGATAGGCGTTGGAGAGCTGACGGAAGGCGTCCGGGTCGTCGTGGACCTCGGCCATCTCCGCCTCCATCTGCCGAAGCCGCGCCTCCATCTCCCGCACAGGCTCGAACACCCGCTCCAGCTCCTGCTGGATGGTCAGATCCGTCTGGATGTCCGCGTCCTGGGTCAGCATGCCCACACGCGCGCCCTTCATCAGCGACACCGTGCCGCTGTCCGGCTCCATCTGCCCCGCGATGATGCGGAAAAGCGTGGACTTCCCGCTGCCGTTCACGCCCACCAGCCCCATCCGGGACCCGGCCGCCAGCGAGAGGTTCACGTCTCTCAAAACCTCGTTCATCACGAAGCTCTTGTTGATGTTTTGGAGAGTCAACAGTATCATTTTTCAATCTTCCTCATGATGCGCATGCGCGTGCCGTCGTCCCGGATCAGCAGGTCGCCCTTCATGCGCGACAGGTGCCACACGCAGTAGATGTCCCCCGCCGAGCCGGAGAGATTCGAGATCTGCGTGATCCACAGCGGCCAGAACCATTCCCGGGGCAGGACGGCGATGAGTATTTGCAGGACGATGCCCCAGACGACCACCGGGGCCAGCGCCGTGACGTTGTGGGATATCCGGTCAAACCACGCCGTGCTGCCGCAGTAGGCGTAGGGGAGCCGGATGCCGAAGCTGGGCCTCACCCCGGACAGCGCATACATGACCGCGCCGTGGGTCAGCTCATGCAGCGGGATGTATAGAATGAGCATGCCCAGCATGGCCGGCCACACGTACCAGGTCTGCGAAAAGCGCGGCGCGGGCGTCGGGCGAAGGCGGGTTATGTGCCACAGCACCCCCAGCACCAGCGGGATCACGACCAGCGCCACGGCGAGCTTCAACATCGCCACGACCTGCTTCCGGTTCCGGGTGAAGTCCATCGTGCCCGCGAAGCGGTAGCCTTCCGGCAATTCTCTGTAATTCATATTATAAGCTAAAAGACCTCATCCGCCCCCGCGGGACGCCATTCCCAAAGGAGAAGGCCTTGGATCATTGCAGCACAGACTTTTTGAACTTGAATCGTATCTATTCAGTTCTGCTGTGATAAGTGGAGATTGTCTCCCCTTCCAGGGGAGCTGTCAGCCGTTAGGCTGACTGAGAGGTCGTCCCCCGCAGCCTGCCAAGTCTCTGTTTGTCGCAGAACTGAACAGTTACCTTGAATCTATGGTTCAAAAAGTCGTCGCCGACGCGATAGGTTTAACAGAAACGGAGCGCAGGACGTGTGGCGCTTGAATCTATGGCGTCACACGTCCGCCGCTCATGCGCGGCAGCTATTGCGTGCGGGCTCAGCCCGCTCAGCCTGCCCAGCGCCCGGACGCGCCGCAGGGCAGCACGCCGCCCTCGGTGACGGGGAGCACGATCTCGTCGGCGGTGACCTGCCCGCCCCGGGTCCTGGCAACGGTCATGGTCAGCATGTTGTTCAAGACCGCGGGCTGGAGGCCCGTGGTGTAGCTGTTGATGAGCATGAACAGGGCGTCGTCGGCCAGCACCTTCTCGCAGGCGGACACCAGGCCGAACAGCTCGTTCTCCAGCTTCCACACCTCGCCGCCGGGGCCGCGCCCGTAGCTGGGCGGGTCCATGAGGATGCCCTGGTAGGTGTTGCCCCGCCGGGCCTCCCGCTGGACGAATTTCAGCGCGTCGTCCACGATCCAGCGCACGGACGTCTCGTCGATGCCGGACAGCTTTCGATTCTCACCGGCCCACTGGACCATGCCCTTGGCGGCGTCCACATGGGTGACCTTCGCCCCCGCCAGCGCGCAGGCGCAGGTGGCCCCGCCGGTGTAGCCGAACAGGTTGAGCACCTTCACGGGACGGCCCGACCCGCGGATGAGCCCCGCCATCCAGTCCCAGTTCACCGCCTGCTCGGGGAACAATCCGGTGTGCTTGAAGCCGGTGGGGCGCACGTAGAACGACAGCTCCCCGTAGCGCACCGTCCAGCGGTCCGGCAGCTTCCGGAAGAACTCCCACTCGCCGCCGCCCTTCGTGGAACGGTGGTACCAGGCGTCGACCTTCTCCCACAGCGCGGGGACCTGCTTCGGCCAGATGGCCTGGGGGTCCGGGCGGCGCAGCACCACGTCCCGCCAGCGCTCCAGCTTCTCGCCGTCGCCGGTGTCGATCACTTCGTAGTCCTTCCAGTCGGATGCGATAACCATGCACTCACCTCATCGCCGCGCGGGCGTCATTCATTATTTTCCATTATAACGTCATTTTGTACCCGATGCAATCAACTTTACATGAAAAAGGTCGTAATTATATGGTATAATGCTATACTAAAATTGGGAATTGGGAATTGGGAATTGGGAATTGGGAATTGGGAATGAAGGCGCAAATCCTTGCGGATTTGTTTGATTGAACGGAAGGCGCCGTAGGGAACGCTCTCCCGCGGAATAAATGGGAATCCGCAGGATTTCCACCGCCATTCCCCATCTTCCATTTATAAGAAGGTGTTTGAGATGGTACGCGAGATCATACGGGATCAGTTTTTCCTGCGCATGCCCGCGCGCAAGGCCGGGGCGGGGGACGGGCCCATCGCCGACGATTTGCTGGACACGCTCCGGGCCAACGCGGACCGCTGCGTGGGCATGGCGGCGAACATGATCGGGGAGAACGTGGCCGTCATCGCCTTTTCAGACGGCAGCAGGTATATGGAGATGTTCAACCCGGTCATCGTCAGGCGGGACGCGCCCTACGACGCCGAGGAGGGCTGTCTCTCCCTGGACGGCACCCGCCCGGTGCGCCGCTACAGGACCATCAAGGTCCAGTGGCAGACCCGCGACATGAAGCCCCGCGTCAGGACCTTCACCGGCTTCACCGCCCAGATCATCCAGCACGAGACGGATCACCTGGCGGGCGTGGTGATTTGAAAAAGGCGTCAGGCGGAGAACCCTGTCCATCTTTCCCACAATACCGAACAAATGAGGTGTTTCCATTGAATCTCAATCCATGCGCCGTCGGCAGGCTGCGCGAGAACGGCACGGCGGGGGCTATCGCCCTGAACATGCTGCTGGCGGCGGCCAGCCTGTTCGTCAACGGCTTCGGGGTCTATCTGACGATCCAGGCGAACATCGGGGCGGGCCCCTGGGACGTGCTCAACCTGGGGCTGTCCCGGACGCTGGGGATACTCTACGGCACGGCGTCCATTGCGGTGTCCTGCTCCATACTGCTCATCGACATACTGCTCCGGGAGCCCATCGGCATTTCGATGTTCATCGACGCCGTGGTGGTGGGAAAGGCCGTGGATTTCTTCAACTGGATCGACGCGGTCCCGGCGCGTCGCTCCCCGGTGACGGGCATCCCGGTGATGATCGTCGGCCTGTTCATCATGGCCTATACACAGTACACCTACATGATCGCGTCCCTGGGCTGCGGGCCGAGGGACACCCTGCTGGTGGGCCTGGCCAAGCGGATGCGGCGGGTGCCCATCGGCGCGGTGAGCATCGGGCTTCTGAGCCTGGCGACGCTCACCGGCTGGCTGCTGGGCGGCCCGGTGGGCGTGGGCACGCTGATCTGCGCCTTCTGCACCGGCCCCATCATGCAGCTCGCCTTCCGCTCCGTACGCTTCGACGCCACCGGCGTGCGCCATCAGCGGCTGACGGATTCGCTGCGGGTGGTAAGGGGTACGCGGCGGGCGCGACGGATATAATTGAAGGCTGTGGGAAGACGACAGAATTGAAAATTGATAATGGACAATGGAGAATGGCGGTGCAAATCCTGCGGATTTGTTTGATTAAATGGTTCTGCTCAGTCGCCCGGGGATGACTCCCACAGTCAGCCTGCGGCTGCCAGCTCCCTCGGAGAGGGAGCCTGGACGGGAGCCGGTACCTAAAAGCCTCCCTCTTTGAGGGAGGTGGCCCGCGAAGCGGGTCGGAAGGAGTCCCCGACTGAACAGATACTTTGAATCAAAGCAATCCGCAAGGATTTTTACATGAATTCTCCATTTTCCATTCTCCATTCTCCATTCAATCAAATTCCTTTCCCCCGCTCTTGACGGCGGGCGGGTTCGGGGTTACAATACAGTCAGAGATCATTTCAGGGGAAAGGAGGATCGCGCTTTGAAGAAGTGGGTGGAAAGGCTGACGGAAGCCCAGCGGGCGAAGTTTGCGGAGCTGGGCGAGCACATCTCGCTGGTGACGCTGGCAAAGTTCTGTGAGGACGAGGGCCTGGAGCTGCCGGACATCGAACTGGACGCGCAGGAGATCGGAAAGGAATAACCGTCACAGAGACAAAGGGGACCGCATGCGGCGAAGCGCGTGCGGTCCCGTTGCGTCATCCGGGCTTTACCGCGGAGAGCACCTCTCCGATGCTGTCGCGGAAGATCAGATCGGCCTCCCCGTCCAGCGGCGTGCGGCTCTTGTTGATGATGACCAGGTGCTCGCCGCTGAACTGCCGCGCCAGCCCCGCCGCGGAGCCCACCTGGAGGGAGGTGCCGCCGATGATCAGCAGGTCGGCGTCGCGGATCATCCTGCGGGCGTTGTCGTGGGCCTCCTTGGGCAGGAATTCCCCGTACAGCGTCACATCCGGGCGCACCATGCCGCCGCAGCGTGGGCAGCGGGGCTTGCCGATGCTGTCGAAGATGAAGTCCACCCCGTAGGCGGCGTCGCAGCGGGTGCAGTGGTTGCGCCAGGTGGTGCCGTGGATCTCCTGGACGTTGACGCTCCCGGCCTTCTGGTGGAGCCCGTCGATGTTCTGGGTGACGACGCCGTCCAGTCGTCCCTCCTTTTCCCACCGCGCCAGGGCCATGTGGGCGGCGTTGGGCTGAACGGCGCGGGCGTCCAGGTGGGCGCGGTAGTAGTCGAAGAACACGTCCGGCTCGTTCCGCAAACACTCGTAGGACAGCAGGTACTCCGGCTGGTAGCGGGCGAAGCGCTTCTCGGTTTTGTGGTACAGGCCGTCGCGGCTGCGGAAGTCGGGGATGCCGCTCTCCGTGGATACGCCCGCGCCGCCCAGAAACACCGCGTGCCTGGCCCAGGCGAGCATGTTGCCGAACGCCTCCAGGCGCTGGGCGTCGGTCATGCGATTGAAGAGTTTGTTTTTCACGCGCTTTCCCCCTTCCGGCGCAGGATGCCCAGGTTCTTGCGCACGTACAGCGCGAAGGACACCGCCATGGCGGCGGTGGTCAGGACGATCAGCGCATGGGACACAGCCGTGGGCATGTCGGCAAACAGCAGATGCGACAGCGCGAGGACGTCCAGAAACACCGTGGCCACCTTGCCGTGCAGCTCCGCGCCCTCGACCCGCCCGGAGGTCCGCATGGCCAGCAGGCTGGTGACGCCCACGACGGCCTCCCGCAGGATCATCAGAATCAGCGGGACCCAAAAGGCGGTAAACCGCGTTACCAGGCAGATGAGCATCGCCCCCTGGGTCAGCTTGTCGGCGATGGGGTCCAGCAGCTTGCCCACGTCGCTGACCATGTTGAAGCGCCGCGCGATCCTGCCGTCCAGCAGGTCGGTCAGCGCGGACAGGGCGATGATGGCGGCGGTGAGGAGGCTGTCTTGCCGCGCCGTATAGGCCCACACGAAGAGGGGCGCCATCAGGATGCGGCTGAAGGAGAGTATGTTGGGGATCGTGACGATCCTGCCTGCGGCGCGCCGATTCACATTACCACTTCCCGAACATTTTGATACGTCCGCCGAGCTTCAGGTCCACCACCAGGCGGCAGTCCCGCTTGCAGCACGGACAGTGGCCCTCCGTCTCCTTCACGTCCCGGTGGGAGAGGTGGACGTTGTAGCGCCGGTCAAAGCAGCGCCGGCACAGAAAATCGCCGTATTCCACCACCGTCTTCTGCATCTTCATCCCTCAGCACCTCCCGCTGGTCCTTTTCTCAATTATAACATTATCCGGGGCGAGATACAAGGGGATTTTAGGAACAGGGAGCAGGGAGTTACGGCGTTTGACTTCTGTTGAAATGCTGTTGCTCAATGTATCCTGGAACGGACTCTCTCAGTCTGGCCTTCGGCCAGCCGGCTCTCTCGAAGAGGGAGCCATAGGACGCATGCGCCCCCAAAAGGCTCCCTCCCCGAGGGAGCTGGCACGCGAAGCGTGACTGAGGGAGTCGTACACAGCGTTGCAGTCATTCAAGGACATTCTGTAAACACCACCCCCAAATCCCTTGATTTTTGCCCCCGCCGCCGGTATAATAGAATCCAGGAAACGGTTATGCCCTCATCTAATGAGAGCAAGTATCATCTGCCGTTCTCCCCCTACTCCCTACTGCCTACTCCCTACTCCCTACAATCAACAAGGAGGTTGACCGCATGAAGATCGACAAGAGCCTGAACGGGACCGCGCTGGAGATCGCCCTGGAGGGCCGTTTGGACACCACCACCGCTCCGGAGCTGGAGCAGGCGCTGAAGGCGAGCCTGGACGACGCCGAGACGCTGACCTTTGATTTCAGCCAGCTGGATTACATTTCCTCCGCCGGGCTTCGGGTGCTGCTGTCGGCCAACAAGATCATGAACCGGAAGGGCGGCATGAAGGTGGTCAACGCCAACGAGATGGTCAAAGAGGTGTTCGATGTCACCGGCTTTGTCGACATCCTGAACATCGAGTGACCGACGGAGCGAACTATGGATTACAAGCAGAAAGTGACGATGGACCCCTCGGGGTTCGTGCTGTTGTCGGATCTCGTGCCGGGCATCGTGCAGGAGATTCGCTATTTTTCCACCTACAATTTCGTGGGGGAGCGCGTCGACGGCTATGAGGAGCCGGTGGCGCTTCTGACCGTGGAGGCCGCCCGGGCGCTCAAGGCCGTGGCGGGGGAGGTGAACGCCCAGGGCTACCGGCTCAAGGTGTTCGACGCCTACCGCCCCGCCTGCGCCGTGAAGCACTTCATGCTCTGGGGCATCGAGGACCTCGATCTGCGCATGAAGCCCTACTTCTACCCCGATCTGGAGAAGCAGACCCTTTTCAAGGAGGGCTACATCGCCAGCCAGTCCTCCCACAGCCGGGGCAGCGCCGTGGACCTGACGCTGCTGGACATGCGCACCGGCAAGGAGCTGGACATGGGCAGCCCCTTCGACCTGTTCAGCCCCCTAAGCCACCCGGATTCCAAAGAGGTCACCGAGACCCAGTTCGAGAACCGCATGTTCCTCCAAAATGCCATGACCCGCAACGGCTTTAAGCCCATCTACTGCGAGTGGTGGCACTTCTCCCTCAAGGACGAGCCCTACCCGGATACCTATTTTGAGTTCCCGGTGTCCACGCGGGTTCTCAAGAGGTGAGGGGATTTTGTTCAGGGAACAGGGAACAGGGAAAAGGGAAAAGGGGGACGAGGGAACAGGGAACAGGGGACAGGGAACAGGAATGGCCGCTGCCGCGCGGTCTGAAGGGATGCTGAAATATTGCCCGATCTTCCCGAGATAAATGAATACCAGACTGTGTAGAAAACAACCACGCTTTCGGCAATGCCGTGCGTGGTTTTTTTTATTGGTAACTGTTCAGTTATGCGGTGAATTGGGATTTGCGAAGATGTCGGAGGACGACCTCTCAGTCACGCTTCGCGTGCCAGCTCCCCTGGAAGGGGAGCCAAGAGGGAACGATACTGCGTCAGCCTTGGCTCCCCTTCCAGGGGAGCTGTCAGTCGGCAGGTTGACTGAGAGGTCGTCCTCCATAGCCGAATACATTCCTGTTTATCACGTCAGAACTGAATAGATACTTTTATTGAATCATAAACCGACATAATTCGCGATAAAAACACGCCCTGAAATGGAGGCGCACTCCATCAGGGGCAGGATTGCGGGGCAGGGACCTCGCGATAAAAACACGCTCCTGTATGGATGCTGACGCCTATTGCCATTTAAGGAGCGATGCAGATGCAGTACAACCATTACACAACGGGGCGGATCATTCGGGAACTCCGCGAACAACAGGGGCTGACGCAGGAGGTGCTTTCGGGCCTCGCGGCGGTATCCCGCAGCCACCTTGCAGAGATCGAGACCGGCCATATCAATGCCAATGTCGAAACGCTGTGGAGGATCTCCGAAGCGCTGGGCATTAGGATGAGCGACCTGATGCGAATGGTGGAACAAGCTATCGAAGGGGAGGAATAAACCAGTATAAGCGTCAACGCTCTGTGCAGGGGGGCGGCCTCTGGCCGCCCCCCTGCGGGATTCGCGGCAGCCGCTTTTTTAATTCCCAATTCCCAATTCCCAATTCCCAATTCCCAATTACCCCCGTCCAAGCGGTGACAATAAAAAACTCAAACTCTTAACATTATCCCCCACGGCCCACGCATGAATGACAAGACGGATTGAAATCTTACAGAAAGGTTACGAATCGTACCTGTTTCAATCACATGTACCGGCTGTGCCGGTG
>CADCAS010000065.1:0-13777 GCA_902799465.1 uncultured Eubacteriales bacterium | reverse complement strand
ATTCGTGTCGTCAGGCGCGAATTTCCGCGTCCCTTCCTCCCTCGCGCAAAATCCGCAGATTTTGCGCGACAGGCTCACGCATTCATGCGTGAGCCGTGCATTATCCCCTTGCGGGTATTGAAAACAGGTGGGTTTTGTGATAAAATGATTTAAATAGAAGAGGTATGTCCCTGGGGGTTTATCCCGGGGGCGGCGCGGGTATTCTCAGGGAGGGAGGGGTGCGCGTGATTCGCTGGTTGAACTATGGCATGGTGTATCTCGGCAGCGCGTTGATGGTCTACAACATCTGCGGCTTCGTGCGCTTCGCCCGCTTTATCAAAAACATGAAATCCTGGGACCACGGCGCGCAGATCCTCAATATCCCCGTGCTGCTGCTGGTTTTCTTCCTGCTGGGCTATCTGGCGGTGGGCTTTTTTGGCGAGCCCAACCTGGTGATCGCCGGCATACTTTTTGGCGGCAGTGTGTTCGTGTTCGTGATGTACCGGCTGCTCAACACCATCATCCAGAAGGTGGTGGAGGACGAGCGCCTGGAGGCGGAGCTGCTGGCCGCGGAGGAGAGCAACCGGGCCAAGAGCGGCTTTCTGGCCTCCATCAGCCACGAGATGCGCACCCCGATGAACGTGATTCTGGGGCTGGATACGGTGGCGCTGAAAAACCCGGCGCTGCCGGAGGAGACCCGCGGGCAGCTGGAGAAGATCGGCCAGAGCGCTCGGCATCTGGCCGGACTCATCAACAACATTCTGGACATGCAGCAGCTCGGGAGCGGCGAGCTGGTCATCCACAGCGAGGCGTTTTCCCTGAAGGAGGCGCTGGAACAGGTGAAGGTCCTCACCGCCGCGGCCTGCGAGGCCAAGGGGCTGACGTTTGAGACGGAGTTCGCAGAGTGCGCCCCCCGGGACTACACCGGCGACGCCACCCAGCTCAAGCGCGCGCTGATGTGCCTGCTGGACAACGCCGTCAAGTACACCGACGCGCCCGGTCGGGTGACCTTCCGGGTGGCCTGCGACAAGTCGGAGGGCGTGTGCGCCGAGCTGTACTTCATCGTCTCCGATACCGGCGTGGGCATCGACCCGGCGTTCCTCGAAAGGATATTCGAGCTCTTCGCCCGGGAGGACATCAGCTCCACCGACCGCTTCGGCGGCAGCGGCATGGGCCTGCCCGTGGCGCAGGCCATCGCGCGGCAGATGGGCGGCGAAATTCGGGCCGAGTCGGTGAAGGGGGAGGGCTCCACCTTCACCCTCGTACTGCCCATACCCGACGCGGGGGCGCAATGCGGCTGCGAGGGCAGCCGCGCCTGCGCGGAGGACGGCGAGAGGCTCCTGAACAAGCGGATACTGATCGTGGAGGACATGCCCGAGAACGCGGAGATCGTCGCCGATCTGCTGGAGCTGGAGGGCGCGGTATGCGAGCACGCGGACAACGGCCTCGCCGCCGTCAACATGTTCACGGAATCCAAGCCCTACCACTATGACGCCATACTGATGGACCTGCGCATGCCCGTGATGGACGGGCTGGAGTCCGCCCGGCGGCTACGAGCGCTGGACCGGCCCGACGCCGGGACGGTGCCCATACTTGCCCTGACCGCCAACGCCTTTGACAGCGACGTGGAGGCTTCGCTGGCGGCGGGGATGAACGAGCATCTTAAAAAGCCCGTGGACGCGGAAAAGCTGTATGCCGCGCTGGAATACTGGATACGAAGAACGGAAGGGGAAGGGGGGACGAGCGCGTGATCAAATCAAAGCAGATCAGACGCCCCAAGCTGGTGCTTGTGGTGGACGATCAGGAGATCAACCGTGACGCGCTGGAGGTCATCCTGGAGGACGATTACGAAATCATCACCGCCGAAAACGGCGTGGAGGCCATCGAGGCCATCGAGGCCAACGCAAGCCGGCTGTCCATCGTGCTGCTGGATCTGATGATGCCGGTGATGGACGGCTTCGAGGTGCTCCGGCGGGTGACGGCGGATGAACAGCTCAGACACATCCCCGTCATTGTGCTGACCGCGGAAAAGAGCGCGGAGCTGCGGGCGCTCCAGATGGGCGCGTCGGATTTCATCACCAAGCCCTTCGACGTCCCGGAGATCATACTGGCGCGCGTGGGGCGGATCATCGAGCTCAGCGAGGGCAGACAGCTCATCTCCGCCGCCGAGCACGACAAGCTCACACTGCTCTACAACCGAAATTTCTTCTTTGAATACGCCAACCGCATCTTTCACTACTCCCCGGAGCTGCGCATGGACGCCATCGTCATGAATATCGAGCAGTTCCACACCATCAACGACGTCAACGGCAGGGACTTCGGCGACGACGTACTGCGGGTCATCGGCAACGAGATCCGCGCCTTCCTGGCCGAGACCGAGGGCATCGCCAGCCGCTTCGAGGCGGACCGCTTCGACATTTACTGCGTCGAGCAGCCCGACTACGCGGCGCTTTTGAAGCGGTTCCAGGACAAGGTCAACGGCATTTCCCCCAACGTCTCCATCCACCTGCGCATGGGCGTGAAGCCCTGGAAGGAGGACGTGGTGCCGGTGCTGCTGTTCGACCGGGCGCGCGCCGCCTGCAACATGGTGCGCGGAGACTACCAGAACCCGCTGATGATCTACTCCGAGGACATGCGCCTGCGGGAGCAGATGAACCAGCAGCTTTTGAACGACCTGCGCGTCGCCGCGAAGGAGCGGCAGCTCACGGTTTACTATCAGCCCAAGTACGACATCCATTGCGACCCGCCCCGCCTGTCCAGCGCTGAGGCGCTGATCCGCTGGCAGCACCCGGAGATGGGCATGATCTCCCCCGGAGATTTCGTCCCGCTGTTCGAGGGCAACGGCCTCATCAGCATCGTGGACAATTTCGTCTGGCAGGAGGCGGCCCGGCAGATCGCCGACTGGAAGCAGCGGCTCAACTTCCGGCTGCCCGTGTCCGTGAACCTCTCCCGGGCCGACGTGTTCGACCCCACGCTGGTGGACCGGCTCGTGGCCATCGTCCGCGAAAACGGCCTGGACTTCGAGGATCTCAAGCTGGAGGTCACCGAGTCCGCCTACACCGAGAAGGCCAAGGATCTGCTGGACGTGGTGCGCCGCCTGCGCACGCTGGGCTTCGCCATCGAGATGGACGACTTCGGCTCGGGCTATTCCTCGCTGAACATGCTCTCCGACATGCCCATCGACGTATTGAAGATGGACATGAAGTTCATCCGCAACATCGAAACCAGCGATACCGACCTGCGGCTGGTGAAGCTGATCCTGGACATCGCCAAGTACCTCAAGCTGTACGTGGTGGCCGAGGGCGTGGAGACCGAGGGCCAGCTGGAGCTGCTTAGGGACGCCGGGTGCGACCTGGTGCAGGGCTACTATTTCTCCCGCCCGCTGCCGCCCGAGGAGTTTGAAAAGCTCATCCTCAAGGAAAAGGAGATCGAGCGGCAATAGCCATCAACTCAAGCAATACGAGCATTACATAAACCGCCACATCGAAAGGAGTTAATCCCATGACGCTTCGGGAACTGTATCAGGAGATCGGCGGCGACTATGACCAGGCCGCCAAGGTGCTGCGCGTGGAGAAGCTGATCGACAAGCACATTCGCAAGTTCAACAAGAACGGGGTCGTGGAGCAGCTGCTGGAGGCCGGCAAGAGCGGCGACGCGAACCGCATCTTCGAGGCCGCCCACGCCGCCAAGGGCGTCTGCGGCAACCTGGGATTGAAGGCGCTGTCCGAGATGGCCTCCGAGATCGCCGAAGAATATCGCCCCGGCAATGCCCGCACGCTCACCGACGATCAGGTCGCCGCTAAGCTCGAAGCCATCGCCGAGACCTACCGCCGCGCCGACGCTGGCATCCGCAAATACGAGGAGTAGGAGTAGGGAGTAGGGAGTAGGCAGTAGGGAGTAGGGGAGAACGGCAGATGAACGGCGTTCTAAATGGAATGAAGAACGTCAAGCATCGCCAGAGTCCCCGAAAACGCGATCCTTTCGTAACTGTTCAGTCGCGGACTCCTTCCGACCCGCTTCGCCCACCTCCCTCAAAGAGGGAGGCTTTTGGATTCCCGTCCAGGCTCCCGTCCAGGCTCCCTCTCCGAGGGAGCTGTCAGCCGCAGGCTGACTGAGGGAGTTGGGGGAGCTGGCAGCCGCAGGCTGACTGAGGGAGTCATCCCTGGACGACTGAATAGTCACATCCTTTCAATAGAACTCAGGCGCTTTGCCATAACTCCCCCTACTCCCTACTGCCTACTCCCTACTCCCTGAAATAGTCGGACGAAGTCCGACAAATTCCCACCCCTACATCCGAAAGGAGCCGGGCTTACGCATGAATCCGAACCTGAATCACCATGACCGAACGACGGCCGCCCCCTATCTGTCCGCGCTGGGCGCGTGGGCGCTGGCCTTTGGGTGCAGCGTGGGATGGGGCGCCTTTGTCATGCCCGGCACCACGTTTCTGCCCATCGCCGGTCCCCTGGGCGCGGCTCTGGGCATCGGCGTCGGCGCGCTGGTGATGCTGATACTGGCGGTGAACTATCACTACCTGATGAACCGCTTCCCGGACGGGGGCGGCACCTACACCTACACCAAGCGCTCCTTCGGATACGACCAGGGCTTTTTGAGCGCCTGGTTCCTGATCCTGACATATGTGGCCATACTCTGGGCCAACGCCACGGCGCTGCCGCTGATCGTGTCGACGCTGCTGGGAGGCGCCTTCCAGTTTGGCTTCCACTACGAGCTCGCCGGGTTCCACGTCTACATGGGCGAGATCATGCTGGCAGTGGGCGCGATGGCGCTGGCTGCGCTGATCTGCCTGCGGCGGAGCCTGTCCCAGCGGGTGCAGATCGACGCGGCCGTCATACTGCTGGGCGGGGTGGCGGTGTGCTTCGCTGCGGCGATGACCCGCAGCGACGGGACCTCCACCCTCGCGCCCGCCTTCTCTCCTGCCCATACCCCGATGGGCGGCGCCTTCACCATATTTGCCCTGGCCCCGTGGGCCTATGTGGGCTTTGAATCCATCTGCCACTCCGCGGCGGAGGCCAAATATCCCCTGAAGCGCACCTTCGCGGTGATGGCCGTCGCGCTGGTGAGCGCCGGCGCGGCCTACGCGGCGCTGGCGGTGCTGGCCGGCTCCGCGGCCCCGGACGGCATGACCTCCTGGACCGAGTACACGGCCGCCCTGGACAAGTACAGCGGCATCGCCTCCCAGCCCGCCTTCTACGCGGCCCACGCCGCCCTGGGCGGATTCGGCTCGACGCTGCTGGGTTTGGCGGCGCTGGCGGCCATATTCACCGGCCTGGTGGGCAATTACATCGCCCTGAGCCGCCTGTTGCGCAACCTCTCCGAGGACGGTATGCTGCCAGGCTGGCTGGGGGAGCTGGACGCGCAGAGCGTGCCCCGCAACGCCATACTGATGATCCTGGCGGTGTCGGTGGCGCTGCCCTTCTTCGGCAGGACGGCCATCAGCTGGATCGTAGACGTGACCACGGTGGGCGCGACCATCGCCTATGCCTTCACCTCCGCCTCCACGTGGAAGGTGGCGCGGCAGGAGGGCGACAAATCCATGACGCTGGCGGGCCTGGCGGGTCTGGTGGTGTCGGTGCTGTTCGCGCTGGAGTTCCTGATCCCCAATCTGACCTCCGTCAAGACCCTGTCCACCGAGTCCTATCTGATCCTGGCCGCCTGGGGCATCCTGGGCTTTGTGGTGTTCCGCGTGATACTGCGCCACGACAGGCAGCGCCGCATGGGCCGCTCCATCGTGGCCTGGGTGGTGCTGCTGGGACTGATCATATTCACCTCCAGCGTGTGGATGCGGCAGACCGCAGCCGCCGCCGTGGACAACGCCATCAAGCCCATCCACGTCTTCTACGCCCTGCGCGGGGCGACCACCGACGACGACGTCCTACAGGACATGATGGGCTCCGTCGGCAGGTCTCTGGCGCTGAGCAATGTAATCCAGATCGTGCTCATCATCGCCGCGCTGATCATCCTGCTGGACATCTATGCCCAGATCCAGCGGCGCGAGAAGCAGATCGAGGTGGAGAAGGTGCTGGCGGAGGAGTCCAGCCGGGCCAAGACCAGCTTCCTCTCCAACATGAGCCACGAGATCCGCACGCCCATGAACGCCATCATCGGCCTGGACAACTTCGCCCTGCGCGACCCGGACCTGTCCCCGCGGACCCGCGAGAACCTGGAGAAGATCGGGTCCAGCGCCAAGCACCTGCTGGGGCTCATCAATGACATACTGGACATGAGCCGCATCGAGTCCGGGCGCATGGTGCTCAAGAACGAGGAGTTCTCCTTCCGGGAGTTCCTGGATCAGATCAACATCATCATCTACGGCCAGTGCCAGGACAAGGGCCTGCGCTACGAATGCCAGATCGTCGGCCATGTGGGGGAGTACTACTGGGGCGACGACATGAAGCTCAAGCAGGTGCTCATCAACATCCTGGGCAACTCCGTCAAGTTCACCGAGGCCCCCGGCGACGTGACGCTGACGGTGGAGCAGATCGCCGCCTTCGAGGAGCACTGCACCCTGCGCTTCACCATGCGGGACACCGGCATCGGCATGGACGAGGAGTACATCCCCAAGATCTTCGAGGCCTTCTCCCAGGAGGACGCCACCACCACAAACCGCTACGGCGGCAGCGGCCTGGGCATGTCCATCACCAAGAACTTCGTGGAGATGATGAACGGCGAGATCGACGTCAAGTCCCAAAAGGGCGTGGGCTCCACCTTCACCGTCACCGTGACCCTCAAGTCCTCCGGACGCAGCGCCCGGGATGAGCACGGCATCACCCTGCCCGAAAACCTGGTGGCCTTCGTGGTGGACGACGACGAGATCGCCTGCGAGCACACCCAGGTGGTGCTCAAGACCTTGGGCATCGCCTCCGAGACCTGCACCGATTCCCAGGAGGCCCTTCGCCGCATCCGCGCGGCCTACGATCAGGGCCATCCCTATCCGCTTTTGCTGACCGACTACAAGATGCCGGGCCTGAACGGCCTGGAGCTGGTGCGGCAGCTGCGCGCCTTCGACGGCGGACAGACCGCGGTCATCATGCTCACCGGCTACAACTGGGACATCATCGACGAGGAGGCCCGGGAGGACGGCGTGGACGGCATCATCGCCAAGCCCCTGTTCTCCGACAGCCTGATTCGGGAGATCAACGCCGTGCTGGGCCGCAGGGCCGGCTACGAGTTGAAGCAGGCCGGGGCCGGGGACGACGGCGAGGCCGTCTCCCAGGCGCTGGCGGGCCGGAGGGTGCTGATGGCCGAGGACGTGGACCAGAACGCCGAGATCCTCGAGGACCTGCTGGACCTGGAGGAGGTGACCGCCGAGCACGCCCAGAACGGCCAGCTGGCGGTGCAGATGTTCAGCGAAAGCCCCGTGGGCTACTACGACGCGGTGCTGATGGACGTGCGCATGCCCGTGATGGACGGCCTCACCGCCACCCGCGAGATCCGCGCCCTCGACCGCCCCGACGCCAAGAACGTGCCCATCATCGCCATGACCGCCAACGTGTTCGACGAGGACGTGGAGCGCTCCCTCCAGGCCGGCATGAACGCCCACCTCTCCAAGCCCATCGAGCCCGAAAAGCTCTATGAGACCATGGCGAGACTGATCGCGCACTACAGGCAGTAGGGCAGTTGGTTCATGTGATAGCGAGGTATTTGTGGAAGGGCGGTAAGTGAAAAAAGTGGAGTGGAGCGTGGAAAGTGGAGAGTTGAATGGCGGCTGACGCTGTTTGATTGAAGGTGTGACAGCATGCTGTTTAGCTCCCCACTCTCCACTCTGATTTCCAGGCTGCCCTTGGACTCCATAGACAGCAAAAACAAAGCATCCCGCAGACGCGAGATGCTTTGTCTATCAGTGCCCCATCGGGGATTCGAACCCCGGACACCCTGATTAAAAGTCAGGTGCTCTACCGACTGAGCTAATGGAGCGCGTTGGCTGGGGCGGCAGGGGTCGAACCTGCGAATGCGGGAGTCAAAGTCCCGTGCCTTACCGCTTGGCTACGCCCCATTAGGCGCCGCACCGAAATGTACGAAAAAAAGTGGGGTGAGTAGTGGGGCTCGAACCCACGACCTCCAGGGCCACAACCTGGCACTCTAACCAACTGAGCTATACCCACCATAACTGGCGCGCCAGAAGGGACTCGAACCCCTGACCCACGGCTTAGAAGGCCGTTGCTCTATCCAACTGAGCTACTGGCGCAGCCTGCGATGTCTGGGGGGAACTATCCCGCCGACAGTTATATATTATAGCACCTTCCGGAGGTTTTGTCTATGGCTGTAAGGAAATAAACCTATATTTTACGTTATGGTGATACAATGGCGGGGAGGTGAGAAGCATGCGTTTTTGGGCGGCGCTGTGGGCATTTTGGATACTGCTGGGCGGCTGGGCGCTTTGCGAAGGCGCGCGCTATGTGATCGACGCGGCGGGTGTCGCGGTGCTGGTGGATTCAAACGGCGCGGTGCTGCTGGAGGGCGTGGAGACGCTCTACGCCGTGCGCGAGGACAGCCTGTACGCCGCCGGAAGCGCGGGGGAGCTGGCCCTGTACGACGGGGACGGGCAACCCCTGGGCGAGGCGCGCTTCGACATGATCGCGGACATGGGCGACGCATTGATCTTTCGCCGGGGCGGGCGCTACGGCGCGATGGACGCGGCGGGCAAGGTGCTGGCCGAGCCCGAGTGGACCCAGCTCGTGCCCTGCGGCGCGGATGCCTTCCTGGCGCTGGAGGGCGACCCGGACGACGACGCGGCGGACCCCGTGCTTGGGCTGCGCGCAGGCGTCGCCGAGGACACGGGCTATTCGACGATCACCGGGCTTCGCCCCTTCGCTGACGGGCGCATGCCCTTCTGCGACGGCCAGGGCCAGTGGGGCTGTTTGGACGTGAACGGCGCTCTGGCCATCCCCTGCGCCTTTGACTGGATCGGGGACTTTCAGAACGGCGCGGCCATCGCGGCAAAGGACGGGCGGCGCGGCCTGCTGGATGTCAATGGAAACTGGATCGCGGAGCCGGACCACACCTGGATGGACCGGGGCGACGGCATCGTGGCGGGGCTGTCCCAGCGGGCGGGGCTGGAGGTCTGGGACAGCGCCGGGCGGCTGCTCTATGCCATCCCCGCCGGGGACGCGACCGCGGAGATCGTCGGCGACTGCGTGGCGCTGCGGGACGGCGACGCGCTGCGGGTGTACAACGCCCGGGGCCGCAACATCTACGCCCTGGCCCCGGAGGCGCTGGTCTTTCCCGGCGCGGGCGGCCAGCTCATCGCGGCGCTGGGGCCCTGGGGCTCCGCGTCGCAGTGGCTGGTGGACCCCAGCGGCGTGGCCTCCGAGGCGCGGTTTCAGCGGCTGCTGCCCCTGTGCGCGGACCGCTATGCCTTCATGACCATGCAGGGCGCGGAGTACTACAGCGAGGACCTGAACAGCCTGCAGATCTCCTGGGATTACGACTCGGCCCGATGGGGGCTGATCGACGGCAAGAGCCGGGAGCTGCTGCCCGCCGAATATATGGAGATACGCCTGCTGAACAATGACCGTCTGCTGCTGGTGAGCGACGGGGCGGTGACGTTTGCCGATGTGGACGGCACGCCGATCCGCGTCTGGCAGATCGAGATGTGATCACCAGAATAACCACTGCCTGAGCAGCCGGGCGAACGCGGCCCTCAGGCTGACCTTTTCCACATCCGAGGCGGCGACGAGATCGCAGGTGGCGATCATGTCGCCGCCCGTTTTTATGGACGCGGTGCCCAGCACGTCGCCCCGGCGCACGGGCGCGTCCAGCGTCGCGGGCAGGCTGACGGCCACGTCCACGCTGCCGCCGATGGGCACC
The DNA here is from genome assembly GCA_902799465.1 of uncultured Eubacteriales bacterium. Classification (GTDB taxonomy): domain Bacteria; phylum Bacillota; class Clostridia; order Christensenellales; family Aristaeellaceae; genus UBA2862. The sequence continues at coordinate 3,973 of CADCAS010000065.1, read as the reverse complement.
GCCGCCTGGAGGGATTGCGCGGCCACGGCGTTGACGACCTCCGCCGTGCCGTTGACCACCGGCACCGCCCGGATCACGGCGTCCGCGTCCCAGGCGCGCTCGAGGCGAAAGTGGTCGAAGCCGTAGTCCAGCATCACCGTGGCGGTGTCAAACCAGGTGGGACAGTTCAGCACCGCCCCGATCAGCTCCAGCCCCTCCCGCTCCGCGGAGAATACCAGGCAGCGACCCGCCTTGTTCGTGAAGCCGGTCTTGCCGCCGGTGGCACCCTCGTAGGTGGTCAGCAGCCTGTTCTTGTTCTCCAGCACCCGGCTGTATTCGTTGCCCACCCAGGGGACCACCTTGCGTTTGGTGGCGGTGATGGCCCGGAACGCCGGATTTTTCATGGCCTCCCGCATGATCCGCGCCAGGCCCAGGGCCGAGGTCCGATGCCCGTCGGCGTCCAGGCCGTGGGGGTTGACGAAGTGGGCGTCGGCGTCCAGCTCGGCGGCGCGGGCGTTCATCAGCTCGGCGAATGCTGGGGCGCTGCCCGCGATGTGCTCCGCCACCGCCACCGCCGCGTCGTTGCCGCTTCGGAGCATCAGCCCGTAGAGCATGTGCTCCATCGACAGGGTCTCGCCCTCCGAGAGGTACATCGACGTGCCCGTGACCCCGGCGGCGTTCTTCCCCGCGGTGACCGCCTCGTCCGGCTGGGAGCGCTCCAGCGCCAGCAGCGTGGTCATCACCTTGGTGGTGGAGGCCATGGGGTACTGGGCGTTCTCATTTTGCCCGAACAGCACCCGCCCGCTGGCCCCGTCGATCAGCACCGCCCCCTTTGCCGCCACAGTCAGATTTTCGGAGGCGCGGGCCGCGGGCACAAATAATATGAAAAGGCACAGGACAACAAGGAACCGCTTCATAGGAAAAGCCCTCCGTCGCTTCGGGGATTCCCTATAGTATAGGCGGCGGAGGGGCAGGGCATGCGGCTATTCGGTTTTGGGTTTATCCCCGGCGGCCAGCGCGGCGTCGCAGCAGGCGCGGCAGGCGGCGGCGCGTATGGCCAGATCCAGCGCGGGATCGGCGGCCTCCTTCGGCTCGGCGGAGAGGACCTGGAGGCTCTGGTGGAACCGGCGGCAAAAGCTCTCGTAGAGGGCCTCCACCGTCTGCCCCTCCTCGGGGGTGATCAGGCGGCGGATGTCCTCCATGCTGCACACCTGCTTGAGCGCCACGATCATCACCAGCAGCGCGATCTGCTCCCGGCTGTACTTCTTCCCCGCAGGGCGGGGGATGAGCCGGGCCTTGACATAGTTGTTGATCATCGGCGCGGACAGGAAACGCTTCACGTCCTGCCCGTACAGCGGCGCGTACAGCCGCCCCATCAGCGTGATGACCTGGTCCATATATAACCCGATGTCCGGGATCAGCCCCCAGGGCACCGGCTGAAACCGCCGAATTTCAGAAAACATCTCCACGTATTCGGACATGGGAACCTCCTTGAGGGGAATTTACAATTGGGAATTGAGAATTGGGAATTGGGAATTGGGAATGGAGGTGCAAATCCTTCGGATTTGTTTGATAGAGGGTGTCGGTTCACGCCTGCTGTGATTCTACGGAATCAGTTGGGTTATGGGGGACGACCTCTCAGTCAGCCTGTCGGCTGACAGCTCCCCTGAAAGGGGAGCCAAGGGGGAATGAAGCTGCGGCAGCCTTGGCTCCCCTCTCAGTCGCCAATGAAGTCGGTGACTGAAAGATCGTTCTATAGCTCGACAAATCTCTTTCTATCACATAACCGAGCGCAGCTTGAATAAAAGAAATCCGAAGGATTTCAACCATCATTCCCAATTCCCAATTCCCAATTCCTAATTTCCAATTTCTAATTCCCCATTGGCACTCACCTGTCCTCCTCCGGCTCGGCGCGCAGGGGCTCTACGGAGAGGGTGTGCTGGTGGGTGTAGATGACGAAGCCGGGCTTGGCACCGCCGGGCTTTTTGACATAGCGGCGCAGGGTGTAGTCCACGGGGACGCGGGAGGAGGTACCGCCCTTGGAGTAGGCGGCGGCGAGGCGGGCGGCAAAGGCGATGTCCGCGTCGCTGGGCTCGGGGTCCACGATGATGACGTGGGATCCGGGCATGTCCTTGGCGTGGAGCCACACCTCGTCGGGCTGGGCGGTGAAGGTGAGCTTGTCGTTTTGCAGGTTGTTCTTGCCCACCAGCACGAACCGGCCCGAGGGCGACCTGAAGCGCATGGGGCGGGAGGGAGGCAGGGCCTTGAGCTGCTTGCGGGAGCGGTTGGCCTTGACGTAGCCGAATTTCTCCAGCTCCTGCCGCAGCTCGAACAGCTCGGACTCCCCGGAGCACTTGCCCAGGTTGTCCAGCTGACCCTCCAGGTAGTCGAGCTCGGCCTCGGTCTTTTCGATCTGCTCGGCGGCCAGGGTCTGGGCGTTGCGGGCCTTCTGGTACAGCTTGAAGTACTTCTGCCCGTTCTGGCCGGGGGACAGCTTCTCGTCCAGCTCCACGGTGAGCATGGGCATGCCTTCCTCGTAGTAGTTGGGCAGCTCCACCGATTTCATGCCCTTCTTCGCCAGGTGCAGATTGGCGGTGAGCAGCTCGCCCTTCAATCGGTATTCCTCCATCCGCTGGCTGCCCAGCAGGGCCTCCCGCTGGAGGGCCAGCTTGCGCTCGCAGCGCTCGATGTTCTTCTTGAGGGTGCGGTGGATGGCGGCGCTCTTCTGGGCGATGCGCTCGGACATGTCCCGGCTCCGGTAAAAGGCGTCCATGGCCTCGGAGATGGTGGGGTAGGGCTCCGCGGCCATGTGGGCGCGGCTGCGGTACTCAAAGGCCACGATGTCGGCGGGGGAGCCGTCGTCGTTGTACAGCACCGCCGGGGCGATGTGGCCGGGGATGGCGCGCAGATTTTCGGCGACACTCTCACACACGGCGCGCATGTCGACCTCGTCGGTGTGGGCCTCCTCGGACCCCGTGGCGCGGAAGGCCAGCTCCCGGGCGGTCTGGGTGGACATGCCGCTGACGCACTGGGCGATCAGCTTGTTTATCCTGCCGTTCATCCCGGCCATGGCCGCGTACAGCGCATCCGCCGTCACTTCGTCGAAGGGCAGCTTGCCGTGGGCCGGGGGCAGCTCGTAGCGCAGGCCGGGCAGCACCTCGCGCACGGAGCTGATCTGGTCATTAACCCGGCGGGCGCTGTCGATGATCCTGCCGTCCTCGCCCACGAAGATCAGGTTGGAGTGCTTGCCCATGAACTCGCAGATCAGCTTCTTCCAGGCCGGGTCGCCCAGCTCGTCGTGGTGCTCGATCTCGATTTCCAGGATGCGGTCCGACAGCACCTGCCGGATCGCCGCCACCCGCCCGCCGGTGATGTGCTTGCGCATCAGCATGCACAGCGCGGGCGGCTCCAGCGGGTTGTTCTTCTTGACCTGGGTCAGGTGGGCACGGGCACAGTTGGCCGTGGCCGACAATAGCAGCTGTCGGTTCACGCCCTCGTTGCGGATGGTCAGCAGTATCTCGTCCCGCTCGGGCTGCACGATCTTAGAAATGCGCCCGCCCGCCAGCGCCGCGTTCAGCTCCCCCGCCACCAGACCGAGGGTAAATCCGTCCATGGGCATGGTGTGTGCCTCCTTGAACCTGCGATGAGATGATTGCGCGAATGGACTGAAGAAAATGGAGAATGGAGAATGCAGAATGGAGAATGGAGGTGGAAATCCTGCGGATTTCTGTGATTGTTGCTCTCGAACGCCGGCATTGTCCATTTTCCATTATCCATTGTCAATTCGTATTTATTCAGTCCTGTTGTGATAAATTGGGATTTATCTGGGAGAATTAGGAATTAGGAATGAGGAATGAGGAATTAATAGCAGCTGCCGCGCGTTGTTGGGGCGGCAAATGGCCGCCCGCCATATACCGATACAATACAGACTACCGGGCGGGCGGCGCATCGCCGCCCCTGCGCAGCCTGGCCATTTATAATTCCTAATTCCTCA
>CADCAS010000064.1 GCA_902799465.1 uncultured Eubacteriales bacterium | reverse complement strand
CGATATGCTGAGCCTGGTGGAAGGCGGCCACGTGGAATATGCCGCCGTGCGCAGCCGGACCCTGTATGGCCTGTATTATGATTCCGCCCGTTCCCGGGCCGAATTCCCCAGCCGATACGATTTCTCCTGCGTGATCGGGGATGAATTCCTGGATACGCTGTATACGCTGTCTGCCCAGGATACCGGCATGGATCGCGCCCAGATCAGCGAGGCCAACCTTTCCTTCAAGGGCAAGGCGCTGCATCTTATCTATCTGGCGCCCCTGACCACTCCCTGGTTTGTGGAATGGCTTCCCTTCATCCTGATCACCATCCTGGTCATGGCCTTCTGGTGGTTCACCATGCGGCAGCAGATGATGGGCGGCAACGGCAAGGTGATGAACTTTGGCAAGAGCCACGCCACCATGAGCGATCCATCCAAAAACAAGATCCGCTTCGAGGACGTGGCCGGGGCGGTGGCCGGGGGCATCCGCGCGGGCTACCGGCTGTTTGACTGCGCGGCCTGCTACGGCAACGAGGCCCAGATCGGCCAGTCCTTCAAGGCGGCCTTCGACGAGGGCGTGGTGAAGCGCGAGGACCTGTTCATCATGTCCAAGGTGTGGAACGACATGCACCGCCGCGTGGCCGAGTCCGCCCGGAAGACCATCGCGGATCTCCAGTGCGATTATCTGGACATGCTGTTCATCCACTGGCCCTTCCCGAACTACCATGCCCCCTTCTGCGACGTGGATTCCCGCAATCCGGACTCCAAGCCCTTCTCGGTGGCGGAGTTCGTGGACACCTACAGCCAGATCGAGGCGCTGGTGGACGAGGGCCTGGTGAAGCACATCGGCATCTCCAACATGACCATCCCGAAGCTGAACGCCGTGCTGCCGAAGCTGCGCATCAAGCCCGCGGCCTGCGAATCGGAGCTGCACCCCTGCTTCCAGCAGCAGGAGCTGTTCGACTATCTGCGCGCGCACGACATCCTGCCCATCGGCTACATGCCCCTGGGCTCGCCCCGCCGCCCCGAACGGGACATCCTGCCCGAGGACATCGCGGATATGCAGATGCCCGAGCTTCAGGCGATCGCGAAGGCCCACAACTGCCACCCCGCGTCCATCTGCCTGAAGTGGGCTGAGCAGCGCGGCCAGCTGCCCATCCCCTTCTCCGTCCACAACTATGAATCCAACCTGCGCGCCGTCTGCGAGGACCCCCTCACCGACGAGGAGATGGCCGTCATCGCCACTCTGGAGCGGAACAACCGCCTCGTCAAGGGCCAGGTATTCCTCTGGCCCGGCGCCAACGACTGGCACGACCTGTGGGACGAGGACGGCGTGATCGTGGACTGCACCGACTGTTAATTGGGAATTGGGAATTGGGAATTGGGAATGAAGGCGCAAATCCTGCCGGATTTGTTTGATTGAAGAAGCCGTGCCGTTCATTCCCCATTTCCCATTCCCCATTTTCCGAAATGAAATGGAGGATATATCGTGGGAGAAGTTATTCTGACGATGAAGGGCATCGACAAGTCCTTCCCCGGCGTGCACGCGCTGGACCACGTGGACCTGGAGGTGCGCAAGGGTGAGGTCCATGCGCTGATGGGTGAAAACGGCGCGGGCAAGTCCACGCTGATGAAGGTGCTGACGGGCATCTATACCAAGGACTCGGGCACCATCACCTACGAGGGACGGGAGGTGGAGTTCCACAATCCCCGCGAGGCCCAGGAGGCGGGCATCGTGATCGTCCATCAGGAGCTGAACATGATGAACCACCTGACGGTGGCGCAGAACATATTCATCGGCCGCGAGTTCATGAAGGGCAAGCTCATCGACGACGCCCGGATGAACGAGGAGGCCCGCAAGCTGTTTGATCAGCTGGGCATCGACATCAACCCCGCCGAGAAGATGGGCAACCTGACCGTGGGCAAGCAGCAGATGTGCGAGATCGCCAAGGCCATCAGCCACGAGGCCAAGGTCATCATATTCGACGAGCCCTCCGCGGCGCTCACGGAGGCGGAGATCGAGGAGCTGTTCAAGATCATCCGCGACCTGCGGGCCAAACAGCTGGGCATCGTCTACATTTCTCACCGCATGGACGAGATCAAGGTCATCACCGACCGGGTCACCGTCATGCGCGACGGCGGCTATGTGGGCACGCTGATCACCGAGCAGTGCACCAAGGACGACATCATCAACATGATGGTGGGCCGCGTCATCTACGAGGACCCCAAGACCCACTCCATGGTGGCCCCCGACGCGCCGGTGGTGTTGAAGGTGGAGCACCTGAACGCGGGCAAGATGGTCCGGGACGTGAGCTTTGAGCTTCGCAAGGGCGAGATCCTGGGCTTCTCCGGGCTGATGGGCGCGGGCCGCACCGAGACGGCGCGTGCGCTGTTCGGCGCGGACCCCAAGGAGTCCGGCGACATCTACATCAACGGGACCAGGGTGGACATCAGAAGCCCCGAGGACGCCGTGCGCAACGGCATCGGCTACCTGTCCGAGGACCGCAAGCGCTATGGCATCGTGGTGGGCAAGACCGTGGCGGAGAACTCCACCATGGCCTCCCTCAAGGACTTCCTGTCCGGCCTGTTCATCAACAAGAAGAAGGAGAACGAGGTCACGCAGAAGTACGTCGACCGCCTCCAGACCAAGACCCCCGGCATCGACCAGCTGGTGGTGAACCTCTCCGGCGGCAACCAGCAGAAGGTGGTCATCGCCAAGTGGCTGGTGAAGAACTGCGACATACTGATCTTCGACGAGCCCACCCGCGGCATCGACGTGGGCGCGAAGTCCGAGATCTATCACCTGATGAACGAGCTGGCCGCCGAGGGCAAGTCCATCATCATGATCTCCTCCGAGATGACGGAGATACTGCGCATGTCCGACCGCATCGTGGTGATGTGCGAGGGACGCAAGACCGCCGAGATCGACATCGCTGAGGCGACGCAGGAGAACATCATGCACGCCGCCACGCTGCGCTGAGGGGAGGATAAGACGTGGAGAATTTCAAGAATCTGCCGCTGGTCAAGAAGCTGGGCTTCAACCGCATCATACTGTGCCTGGTGCTGATCGCCATGTACTTCATGTTCTCGCTGGGCAGCGGGCGCATGCTGGGCAAGGGCGATCTGATGAACGCCCTGAACATGGTGGACTACCTGGGCTTCCTGGCCCTGGGCGTCACCTTCGTCATCGCCACGGGCGGCATCGACTTTTCCATCGGCCCGGTGATGGTCTGCGCGGGCCTCATCGCGGGCCGCCTGCTGGTCACCTTCGGCTGGCCGCTGTGGCTGGCGCTGGTGATGTGCGTAGCCGTGGGCGGGCTGTTCGGTGTGCTCAACGGCATCCTGGTGGCCTACATGAGCCTGCCCTCCTTCATCTCCTCCATGGCGTCGATGATGCTGGCCAAGGGCGTGGGCTCGGTCTTTACCCATGTGCAGAACTCCAACTGGCCCAAGACCGGCGACCCCAACAGCTGGTATAAGTACCTGGTGAACTACAACGGCTTCCCGACGGGCCTGCTGTTTTTGCTGGTGGTGGCCATCATCTGCGCCATCATCATGAACAAGACCTCCATCGGCCGCTACATCCTGTGCATCGGCTCCAACCGCGAGGCGGTGCGCCTGTCGGGCGTGGACACCCGCAAGTGGGAGGCGCTGGCCTACATCATCTGCGGCGTGCTGGCGGGCATCGCGGCCATCACCTACGTGGGCGTCATCACCCAGGTGCAGCCGGGCCTCGGCGATGAATTCAACAACAACGCCATCGCCGCCTGCGTGATGGGCGGCACCTCCATGGCGGGCGGCGTCGCCTCCATCGGCGGCACCGTGATCGGCGTGTTCATCATCTCCCTGCTGCGCGTCGGCATCCAGGCTATGGGCTTCAGGCCGGACTACCAGTACATCATCACCGGCATCATCGTGGCCCTGGCCGTGTTCGCCGACATCCGCTCCAGCGCCCGCAAGAAGTAAGGAGGACGAATCATGCAGACAACAAGCAAGAAGGGCAATGCCTTCACCAATAATCCCATTGTCAGAGCGATCGGCCTCCAGCGCATCGTGGTGGTACTGGCCGTCATACTGGAGGCGGTGCTTTTCAGCATCCTGAGTCCCGCCTTCCGCCAGTACGCCACCGTGGTCAGCATCCTGGACTATTCCTACTACATCAGCTTCATGGCCATCGGCGTCACCTTCTGCCTGATCTCCGGCGGCAACGATCTGTCCGTGGGCACGGGCATGATCTGCTACGCGCTGGCCGGCGGCTATCTGGTGCAGCAGTGCGGCTGGCCGGTGTGGGCCGGCATGCTGGTGACCATCGCCATCGGCCTGTGCTTCGGCGTGCTGAACGGCGCGATGGTGGCCATCATGAACCTGCCCCCCTTCATCGCCACGCTGTGCACGATGCTGATCACCCGCGGCCTCGGCTCCATCATCACCGGCGGCATGGCCGTGTCCTGGCCCTCCCGCAAGGGCGTGGGCGGCTGGTTCCGCAGCCTGTTCAAGATCATCGGCACCGGCAACGGCCTGCCCAAGGGCACCATCATCCCGGTGGGCTTCGCCATCGTGCTGCTGAGCATCGTCATCATGTCCGTGGTGCTGAACAAGTCCAAGGTGGGCCGCTACATCATCGCCATCGGCTCCAACAAGGAGGCCGCGCGCCTGTCCGGCGTGAACGTGGTGAAGTACCAGATGATGGCCTACATCATCTCCGGCTTCTTCGCGGGCCTGGCGGGCATCGCCTACGCCGCAACCTTCTCCTCCTCCGTGGCCCCCGGCACCGGCGCGGGCCTGGAGCTGGACGCCATCGGCGGCGCGATCATCGGCGGCACCTCCATGACCGGCGGCTCGGGCTCCATCATCGGCACCCTGCTGGGCGTGTTCGTCATGTCGCTTCTGAAGACCGGCCTGCCCTACGTCGGCCTCCAGGCCAACTGGCAGCAGATCATCACCGGCATCGTGCTGATCGTCGCCATCTACATCGACGTGCTCAAGAACAAGCGCACCGCCTGATCCCCGATTCGTAAATCCCAGGTTGACTTTTATGGGCGCTGATGCTATAATGTCATTGGTGAAATTGGCGTAAACGCCTAATTTATGATGTCATCCGCCGAAGCGCGGATAACATAGAACAATTTTGTAGGAGGTATCCCCATGAAGAAAGTTTTGGCTGTCGTTCTGGCGATGATGATGGTGCTGAGCGCCACCGCCGCGTTCGCCGCGGAGTACGAGATCGTGTCCAAGGGCTTCCAGCATCAGTACTGGCAGGCCGTGCTGAAGGGCGCGGAGAAGAAGGCCGAGGAGCTGGGCGTTGAGATCAACTTTGTCGGCCCCGCCAATGAGTCCGCCTACGACGAGCAGCTGTCCCAGCTGAATTCCGCCATCAATGCCGCCCCCAAGGCCATCGGCCTGGCTGCGCTGTCCACCGAGACCTGCCTGGACGCCATCAAGGATGCCCAGAGCAAGAACATCCCGATCATCGGCTTTGACTCCGGCGTGCCCGGCGCTCCCGAAGGCGCCATCCTGGCCAACTGCGCCACCAACAACTACAATGCCGGCGCTCTGGCCGCTGAGAAGGTCTGGGAAGCCATCGCTGACCGCGTCGCGGCTGCCGAAGGCACCGTCCGCATCGGCGTGTCCGCTCAGGACGCCGTTTCCGAGTCCGTCACCCAGCGTGGCCTGGGCTTCATCGACAAGATCGGCGAGCTGGCCGCTGCTGCCGGTTACACCGTGAAGCTGGAAGGCAACGAGGCCTATGTCAACGGCGCCAAGGTCGAGTCCGTGGACGACGGCAAGATCGTCATCGAGACCCTGGTTCCCTCTCAGGTCACCGCTGAGCTGTCCGCCAACGACTGCGCCGCCCTGCTGAACAAGGACGACATCGTGGCCCTGTACGGCTCCAACCAGCATTCCGCTGAGGCCATGGTCACCGCCAACGAGAACCTGCAGGTTCTGGGCACCGGCGAAGGCGACGTCATCGGCGCGGGCTTCGACTCCGGCGCGGTCATCAAGGCTGCTGTGGCTGACGGCACCTTCCTGGGCGCCATCACTCAGGCTCCCTTCGCGATGGGCGAAGCGCTGGTCGACACCATGGTCAAGGCTGCCAACGGCGAGGCCGTCGAGGACATCGACACCGGCTGCCAGTGGTACACCGCCGAGAACATGAATGACGAGGACATCGCCATCAACCTGTACGACTGATTCAGGGCTGAACCCCGACGCCGAGGCCGCCGCACGAATGTGCGGCGGCCTCGGTATTTTATGAGTGTGAAGGGGGGGGGAAACGACCTCTCAGTCAGCCTGCCGGCTGCCAGCTCCCCTGAAAGGGGAGCCAAGAGGGAAGAGAAACGGTGCGTCCGCCTTGGCTCCCCTTTCAGGGGAGCTGGCACCGACGAAGTCGGTGACTGAGAGGTCGCTCCCAACGTCATCCCGACAGATTCCAATTAACGTGAAGGTCGAACCAAAACAAAAGAAGCGCGTCTGCCATCGGACGCGCTTCCAATGATATCTGTTACTTGTGCCCGAGAATCTTCTCGGCGATGTTGTGGGGAACCTCCTCGTAGTGCTCGAACTGCATGGTGTAGTTGCCGCGGCCCTGGGTCTTGCTGCGCAGGTCGGTGGCGTAGCCGAACATCTCGGAGAGGGGGACGATGCCGTCGATGGAGTGCATGCCGGCGTGGGCATCCATGCCGGTGACGCGCCCGCGGCGGGCGGAGATGTCGCCCATGACGTCGCCCATATACTCGTCGGGCACGACGACCTCGATCTTCATCATGGGCTCCAGCAGGGCGGAATCGGCCTTGCGCAGGGCCTCCTTGAAGGCCATGGAGCCCGCGATCTTGAAGGCCATTTCGGAGGAGTCCACCTCGTGGTAGGAGCCGTCGATCAGGTCAACGCCGAAGTCCATGACCTCATAGCCGCCCACGGAGCCGGACATGGCCGCCTCGCGGATGCCCTGGTCGATGGGGGCGATGAACTCCTTGGGGATGACGCCGCCCACGATCTTGTTGTTGAACTCGTAGCCGCTGCCGGCCTCGCGGGGATAGATCTCGATGACGCAGTGACCGAACTGGCCGTGGCCGCCGGTCTGGCGCACGTAGCGGCCCTCGGCCTTGGCGCGCTTGCGGATGCACTCCTTGTAGGCGACCTGGGGCTTGCCCACGGTGGCCTCCACGCGGAACTCGCGCAGCAGGCGGTCCACGATGATCTCCAGGTGCAATTCGCCCATGCCGGCGATGATGGTCTGGCCGGTGGACTCGTCGGTGTAGGTCTTGAAGGTGGGGTCCTCCTCGGCCAGGCGGACCAGCGCCAGGCTCATCTTGTCCTGACCGGCCTTGGTCTTGGGCTCGATGGCCACGCGGATGACGGGCTCGGGGAACTCCATGGACTCCAGGATGATGGGCTTGCCCTCGTTGCAGATGGTGTCGCCGGTGGTGGTGTCCTTGAGGCCCACAGCGGAGGCGATGTCACCGGCGCGGATCTCCTCGATCTCCTCGCGGTGGTTGGCGTGCATGCGCAGGATGCGGCCGATGCGCTCGCGCTTGCCCTTGGTGGAGTTGTAGACGTAGGAGCCGGTCTTGAGGGTGCCGGAGTACACGCGGAAGAAGGCCAGCTTGCCCACATAGGGGTCGGCCATGATCTTGAACACCAGCGCGGAGAAGGGCTCCTCGTCGTCAGCCTTGCGCTCGATCTCGTCGTCCTTGCCGGGCTTGGTGCCCTTGACCGGCGGGATGTCGATGGGGGAGGGCAGGTAGTCCACGATGGCGTCCAGCAGGGGCTGCACGCCCTTGTTGCGATAGGAGGTGCCGCACAGCACGGGGGTCATGGTCCCGGCGATGGTGGCCTTGCGGATGCCGTACATGATCTCGTCGTGGGTCAGCTCCTCGCCGTCCAGGTACTTCATCATCAGCTCGTCGTCGGCCTCGGCGGCGGCCTCCACCATCTTGGCGTGATACTCCTCGGCCTGCTCGCGCAGATTCACGGGGATGTCGGTCTCGTCCATGGTGGTGCCCATCTCGTCGATGTAGATCTCGGCCTTCATCTTGACCAGGTCCACCAGGCCCACGAAGCTGGCCTCCGCGCCGATGGGGATCTGGATGGGCACGGCGTTGGCCTGGAGCCGCTCCTTCATCATCTCCACCACGCGGAAGAAGTCCGCGCCCACGATGTCCATCTTGTTGACATAGGCCAGGCGCGGCACGTGATACTTGTCGGCCTGACGCCAGACGGTCTCGGACTGGGGCTCCACGCCGCCCTTGGCGCAGAACACGGAGACCGCGCCGTCCAGCACGCGCAGCGAGCGCTCGACTTCGACGGTAAAGTCCACGTGGCCGGGAGTGTCGATCAGGTTGATCTGATGGCCGCGCCATTCACAGGTCGTGGCCGCAGAGGTGATCGTGATGCCGCGCTCCTGCTCCTGCTCCATCCAGTCCATCGTCGCCATGCCCTCGTGAACCTCGCCGATGCGGTGCGTGCGGCCGGTGTAGTACAGGATGCGCTCGGAGGTGGTCGTCTTGCCGGCATCGATATGCGCCATGATGCCGATATTGCGTACATGATCCAGTGAATGTGTTCTCGCCACAGTCAGTTTCCTACTTTCTTTAAATCTCCGCGATTGACAGCGGTTGAAATTAACAGACTTCCATGACATACTTCAGCACGCAATCTGTATGTTGCGTGCTGAAGAAGAAGGTGTGATGTTTTGAAAATTACCACCTGTAATGGGCGAAAGCCTTGTTGGCCTCGGCCATCTTGTGCATATCCTCGCGGCGCTTCACGGCGTTGCCGGTGTTGTTGGCGGCGTCCATGATCTCGCCGGCCAGGCGGTCGGACATGGAGCGCTCGCCGCGCTTGCGGGCGAACATCACCAGCCAACGGAGGGCCAGGGTCTGACGGCGCTCGGGACGAATCTCGATAGGCACCTGATAGGTGGAACCGCCGACACGACGGGCCTTGACTTCCATCGCGGGCATGATGTTGGCGATGGCCTGGTTGAAGACCTCCATGGCCTCCTTGCCGGTCTTGGCGGCGACGGTCTCAAAAGCATCATAGCAGACGGCCTGCGCGACGCCGCGCTTGCCATCGTACATCACCTGGTTGATCAGCTTGGTGATGATGGTCGTTCCATATACAGGATCCGGAAGCACTTCGCGCTTCGGGATAAATCCACGTCTGGGCATAGTTGTTCCTCCCAATCTATATCTATGGCAGTAAAAGTGAACGAGAAACAGGCAAAAACTCAAAGGGCTGTTGGCGCAGCCGATTTCGTCCGGCCCTCATGCCGTCGGCGCATATTCCCACGTTCCAAATGGACATGCGCAATAGACATTCAAGCCGTTTTCGCCAACGGAAATGAAAATTTCCTTACTTCTTCGGACGCTTCGCGCCGTAGAGGGAGCGGCCCTGCATACGCTTGGCGACGCCAGCGGCATCCAGCGCGCCGCGGATGATGTGATAGCGCACGCCGGGGAGGTCGCGGACCTTGCCGCCGCGGATCAGCACAACCGAGTGCTCCTGCAGGTTGTGGCCGATGCCGGGGATGTAGCAGGTACCTTCGATGTTGTTCGTCAGACGAACGCGGGCAATTTTACGCAAAGCGGAATTCGGCTTCTTGGGGGTCTGCGTCTTGACGGACATGCAGACGCCGCGCTTCTGCGGACAGGACTGCAGAATCGGGGAATTCGACTTGCTGGTTACCTTTTCTCTACCCTTATGGATCAACTGATTGATCGTCGGCATTGAAGAAAAGCACCTCCTGAACTATTCTGAGTGGTTTTAAGCCTCTATATACACTTCCGCAACCCTGGAAGGCGTAAAGAGCTGTGTCGCCCCTTCCCTCGTCTGCGACGAGTGAAGGGTTTCGGCTGGCGATCCCCTGGATCGCTCAGCCTCAGTCCGGCTTCGCCGGACGCTGT
>CADCAS010000063.1 GCA_902799465.1 uncultured Eubacteriales bacterium | reverse complement strand
GGTCCTTTCTTTCGCCCCCCTTTCCCTTGATAAAACACCTGACAAGGCATCTCGTCTTGTCAGGTGTTCCTCTGAGACTGTTTTTTTACAGCCCCGTGGCCCGCGAAGCGGGTCGGAAGGAGTCAACGACTGAACAGTTACCCTTTCTGTAAGATTTCAATCCGTCTTGTCATTCATGCGTGGACCGTGAATTTTGGCCCTGTCAATCTGCACAATCCGCCCCGGGCATGGTAAAATGAGAGTACAATGCGGAATGCCCGTCGCGGGCCATTGCGCGGACAGGAGGATCGGAATATGACGATTGAATTCAAGAAGGACGGAGACGCCCTCTACATCAAGCCCGTGGGGCGTCTGATGTATCTCCAGATTTACCATTGAACCAATGCGATAAACTGCGATTTGTCTGGGAGAGGGATTAGGGATTAAGAAATAGGGATTAGAAAAGGCAGCTGCCGCGGTTTCTATTGAAAACATTGAAACAATCCGCGCGGCAGTCACTGTTTCTAATCCCTAATCTCTCTTTCCTGATCCCTCGCCGTCACTCCGTCAAATCCCAAGAAAGAGCATACGCCGAGTTGTGGCCCCCATCCCCCCTCATCCGTTCCACGGCTCACGCATGAATGCGTGAGCCTGTCGCGCAAAATCTGCGGATTTTGCGCGAGACAGGAAGGGACGCGGAAATTCGCGCCTGACGACACGATGCACCGGCACAGCCGGTACATGTGATTGAAACAGGTACGATTCGTAACCTTTCTGTAAGATTTCAATCCGTCTTGTCATTCATGCGTGGGCCGTGTCATCCGTTCAGAATGAGGTTGACTTTTCATTCCCCCGCGTGTTAGAATAGCTTTTGGTTTTACACAGCTTGATTGGGGGTACACGCGCCATGATCGTCCCTCGGGCAGTCATCGCCCCGCTGGTGGGCGGCGTTATCGGATACATCACCAACGACCTGGCCATCCGGATGCTCTTTCGTCCCAGAAAGGCCCTGTACATCGGTCGGTTTCACGTCCCCTTCACGCCGGGGCTGATCCCCAGCCAGCAGGGGCGCATCGCCCAGTCCATCGGTTCGGTGGTGTCGGGGCAGCTGCTCAACGAGGAGACCCTGCGGCAGACGCTCCTGTCCCAGGAGACGCTCGACACCCTGCGCAAGAAGATCACCACCTTCCTGCGCGTGCTGTCCAAGGACGAGCGCACGGTCTATGACTGTCTGCGGCAGCCCGAGATCCGCGGGAAGGCGGACATCAGCGTGGACGCGCTCCAGCAGAAGCTGACCGACGCCCTGTGCGCGAAGATCGTCGACGCCCGGCTGGGCTACGCGGTGGTGGACAGCGTCGTCGGGGACAAGATGGATTTCATCACCCAGAACCCGCTTTTCTCCCGGTTGATCGACGGCAACACCCAGGGCGCCATCCGGGAAAAGCTGGCGGAGAAGGTCAACGAGCTCATCGCCGAAAAGGCCCCGGACGCCTCCGCGGCCATCGTCAGCCACTACAAGGAAGAGCTGCTGAACGCCCGCCTGTGCGACCTGTACGCGAAGTATCAGGACAGGGAGGAAAAGATAGTCGACGGCATACTGGACCTGTACGTCAATATCCTGGGCGGGAATCTGGGCAGGCTGCTGAAGGCCATCAACATCGAGCAGATCGTGGTGGACAAGATCAACGGCCTGGACGCGGCCCAGCTGGAGGCCACCATCTTCGGCATCATGAAGCACGAGCTCAAGGCCATCGTCTATCTCGGCGCGCTGCTGGGCTTCCTCATGGGGTTCATCAATCTGCTGCTGTAAATTAAAAAACCGACCATAGTCCGTTTTTGGACCGCGGTCGGTTTTTTATCAGAACCCGATCAGCGCGCCTCCGTCCACCGGGATGCAGCTGCCGCTGATGTAGCGGGCGGCATCGCTGGCCAGGAAGGCGGCGCACATGCCCACGTCCATGGGGTCGCCCACCGACTTCGCCGGGATGCGCCCCAGTATCTTGTTCAGGCGCTGGGGATCGGTGTCGGTGGCCTTGTGGAACATCGGGGTGTCGATCCAGCCGGGGGCGATGGCGTTGACGGTGATGCCGTACTCCGCCAGCTCCGCTGTGAGGGTGTGGATCAGGCCCAGTATGCCCGCCTTGGCGGTGGAATAGCCCGCCACCATCGGCTGGCCGATGTAGCTGGTCATGCTGGCCTGGAAGATGATCCTTCCCCTGCCCCGCGCCTTCATGTGCGGCACCACGGCCTTCGTCAGCGCGAACGCGCCAACCAGGTGCACGTCCAGCACGCTCTGGTACTCCTCCACGGACATGTCCCAAATGAACTTCTTGCAGTGGTTGCCCGCGTTGTTCACCAGGATGTCGACGCGGCCCTGTTCGGCGATGATCCGTTCCACCAGCTCGGGTGCGCGGCCGGTTTCGGTGATGTCGAAGCGGTAGTAGACGGCGCGATCGCCGTAGTCCCGAAGCGCCTCTGCCGCGGCCACCTCGGGGCGCGAGCCGATGACGCACACCTTCGCCCCGGCGCTGATCAGGCAATGGGTGATGGCCAGCCCCAGCCCCGACGCGCCGCCGGTGACCACCGCCACCTGGCCCGAGAGGTCGTACCAGCTCCTGATGTCAAAGTCCCTCATCTGTTCGTCTGTAAATCTCATCTTTTTCTCCTCACAGTACGCCGAATTTTGCGAACGCCTCGGTCACGGGCATGCCCGCCTCTACCGCCTTGCGCATGGTCTTTTCGGTGCTGGCCTTCTCCAGCGCCCGTTCGATGACCTCCCGCATGATGGCCTTGGGGATGATCAGCACGCCGTCCACGTCGCCGAACACGATGTCCCCGTCGTGGACCGTGACCTGTCCGATCTCGATGTCGCAGCGGTAGTCGAACACGTAGGTGCGCACCGAGGAATCCTGCGCCCAGGTGCCCGTGCAAAACACCGGGAAGTTCTGCTCCAGCACCTGGGGGGTGTCGCGTGTGTAGCCGTAGAGCACCGCGCCCGCCGCGCCGCGGGCCTTGGCCGTCGCGGTCAGCAGCTCGCCCCAGAGGGCGCTGTGGTGCGCGCCGGTGGCGATGTAGATGTCGTTGGGCCGGAGCTGGTCCAGCGCCTCGCACATGTAGCCGAAGGGCTTCTTCGGCTCGCCGTAGACATCGTTCTCCAGCACCGGGCAGGCGTAGCCCGCCACCTTCATGCGGTTGTCGGGCGCATCGTCGCGGATGAGCGCCGCGGCGGGCACCTGGCTCACCAACGGGCGGATCTCCGCGGGGAGGAACTGATGCCGGTACCCCATCTGGTCCAGTATGTCCCCCACCACGGGCGTGTACAGCTTTTCCTTCATCAGAGCAAACATTTCATTGTCGTCTTTCCAAGTTATCATGGCCTCCACCTCGATGCTTTTTTCGATGTGATGATTCAAGGGAGAAATTAGGAATTAGGAATTAGGAATTAGGAATTAAATGGCTTGGTTCGGTAGGGGCGGCGATGCGCCGCCCGCAAGGCTGTACCTATCGCGTCGGTATCAGGCGGGTGGCCATTGGCCCCCTACAGAGTACGCGGCAGCCGCTATCTTAAATTCCTAATTCCCAATTCCTAATTCCTAATTTACTCCCGTTCTCCCGGCATTCCTGAACCATCACTTCTCGGTAAGTCAAGCATAACACCGCCTGTATTTCCTGTCAAGATTTATTTGCGCTGGACTCTTTACTTTTTGCCGCCATGCGGTTATGATAGGTAGAGGGGGTGAAAACCTTGTCAGAGAATACCGCGTTTGTGATCGACCGGCGGGACAACGTCGCTACGGCGCTGAATCCGCTTGAGCCCGGCGAGGTGCGGCTGCTGGGGGATGCCGCCGCGTCCTTCACGGTCATTTCCGAGCCCATCCCCAAGGGGCACAAGCTGGCCCTGCGGGACATCCCGGCGGGCGAGGGCATCATCAAGTACGGCATACCCATCGGCCACGCCACCCGGGCCATCGCCGGGGGCAGCTGGGTCCATCTGCACGTGATGGCGAGCAACTACGACGAGCGCAGCAGCCATCTGGACATCAACACCGGCGCTCCGAAGGATACGAGATATGAGTGACGCTATGACCCGCGCCTGGCTGGGTTATGCCAGGAAAAACGGCAAAAAGGGCATCCGAAACCGGGTGCTGGTGGTGTACACGGTCAAGTGCGCCGAGCACGTGGCGCGGCAGATCGTCGCGGAGGCACGGGACGGCGACGTGGAGCTGGTGGGCTTCGACGGCTGCACGGACAACCAGTACGCCGTCAACCAGCTCATCAGCCTGATCCGCCACCCCAATGTGGGCGCGGTGCTGGCCGTGGGCCTGGGCTGCGAATACACCCAGCCCGAGTGGCTGGCGAAGATCGCCGCGGACGAGGGCAAGCCCGCCGACTGGTTCTTCATCCAGGATGCGGGCGGCACAGCGAAGGCCATATCCCGAGGGGTGGCGTGGGTCAGGGACGCGCTGGAGGCGCTTCAACAGGTCCCCCGGGTGGAGATGACCTTCGCCGACCTGGTCATCGGCGCGGAGTGCGGCGGCAGCGACTACACCAGCGGGCTGGCCGGGAACATCGTCGTAGGCCGCTTCTTCGACAGGCTGGTGGACGCCGGCGGCACGGCCATATTCGAGGAGATCGTGGAGGCCGTGGGGCTGGACTGGTTCCTCACCTCCCGGGCTGTCGACGTGCGGGTGAAGGCCGAGCTCCAGCACACCTACGACAAGGCGCTGGACTACTGCCGCCACGCGCGGCAATATTCCATCAGCCCCGGCAACTTCGCGGGCGGCCTGTCCACCATCGAGGAGAAGAGCATGGGCGCGGTGGTCAAGAGCGGCACGCGGCCCATACAGGGCGTTTTGAAGGTGTCGGCATTCCCCTCCCGCCCCGGCCTGTGGCTGCTGGATTCCACGCCCGATCCCTATTTCATGGACTTTGGCATCACCAATCCCAGCGACAACGAGGGCCTCACGGACCTGACCGCCAGCGGCGCGCACATCGTGTTCCTGGTGACCGGGCGCGGCAATGTGGTCGGCAACGCCATCGCCCCCTGCGTCAAGATCACCGGCAACGCCGAGACCTACGCCCGCATGATCGACGACATGGACTTCAACGCCGGGACCACCCTGGAGGGCGCCGAGACCATGGACGCCTGCGCCGAGCGCCTGGCCGACATGGTCGCCGACATCGCCGAAGGCGCCCCCAGCAAGAGCGAGGCCCTGGGACACCGGGAATTCCACATCATCTATAAATACCAGGACAAAGCAGGCTGCCGCATGGAAGAGGAGTGACCCCGCAGGATGGGGTCACTCCTCTTTTTGCTATCAGACGGAGCCGTAGATCAGCTGCACGATGCCGGTGGTCACGGGCGGGCAGAAGGTGAACAGCAGCAGCACCACCAGCAGAAGGATGTAGAACGGTACCGCTTCCTTGATGAAGGGCTTCGTCTTGCAGCCGGTGACGGAGCAGGTCACGAACATCAGCGTGCCCATGGGCGGCGACAGCGCGCCTATGGCGTTGTTGAAGATGTAGATCATGGCGAACTGGATCTCGTTGATGCCGTACTGCGCCGCAATCGGGGCCAGCAGGGGCACCAGCACGATCATCGTGGCGTTGCCCTCGATGAACATGCCGACGATCAGCACGAAGATGTTCACCGCGATCAGGAAGGCGTACTTGTTCGGGCAGATGCGCACGATGAACTCCGTGAGCTGCTGGGGAATCTTCTCCTTGGTCAGCACCCAGCTGAACACCGACGCGGCGGACACGATCAGCATGATGCCGGCGGTGGTCGTCACAGTCTCCTTGCATGCCTGAAGGACCAGCTTGAAGTTCAGCTCCTTGTACAGCACGCCCAGCAGCACCGCGTAGAGGATGGCCACGGCGCCGGCCTCAGTGGCGGTGAAGACGCCCAGGCGGATGCCGCCGATGATGATGATCGGCAGGCACAGCGGCAGCAGCGCGGGACGCAGATGGCCCCAGAACTGCTTGGCGGTCAGCTTCTCCTTGCGGATCGGCACAT
Organism: uncultured Eubacteriales bacterium; assembly: GCA_902799465.1. Classification (GTDB taxonomy): domain Bacteria; phylum Bacillota; class Clostridia; order Christensenellales; family Aristaeellaceae; genus UBA2862. The sequence continues at coordinate 5,885 of CADCAS010000063.1, read as the reverse complement.
AGCCGCGCTTCTTGGAGATGAAGTGCACCAGGATCATCATGGCGATGCACAGCGTGCCGCCCACGGTGATGCCGGAGGTAAACAGCTTGCCGATGGAGACGTCCGCGATGCAGCCGTAGAGGATCATGGCGATTCCCGGAGGGATCAGCGGGGTGATCATGGCCGAGGCGGCGGTGACCACCGAGGAGAATTCCTTCGAGAAGCCCTGCTTCTCCATCTCCGGCACCAGCATCTTGGCCTCCATGGCCGCGTCCGCCAGGTTGGAGCCGGACAGGCCGCCCATCAGGGTGGACAGCAGCACGTTCACCTGCGCCAGGCCGCCGGGCATGCGGCCCGTGATGGCCGAGCAGAAGTCCATGATGCGGGACGTGACGCCCGAGTAGTTCATGAACACGCCCGCGCACACGAAGAATGGTATGGCCAGCAGAGACGAGCTCTCGGTGCCGACCACGGCCCTCTGGCCGAAAATGATCTGGTTGATGCCGGGATTGAACAGGAAGTAGATCAGGCTGCCGCCGAGCACGGCGACGAACACCGGCACCTTCATGAACAGCAGCACCAGCATCATCACGGCCGCGATGCCCAGCACCGTATTGGTGCCCAGCGCCGTGCCGACGCCCTCAAGGGCGGGCTTGATCCAGTCGATGTTGATGGCGACCAGCACCACCACTGCGGAGAGGATGGAGATCACCCACGGCTGCTTCGCCGCGAAGCGCATCAGCACAAGGGCGATGACCGCCGCCAGAATGCCAACGATCAGTGTTCCGGTCATTTCGCGGTCACCTCCTCCTCGCGCTTGCCCACGTCGATGTTGATGGCCTCAACAAACTTCGGCAGGTACTTGGACAGGATATAGCTGACCATCATCAGTGCGCAGCCATAGGGGGCCACGCCGTAGATCACGGTATAGGGGATGCGCAGGATGGGCGTGGGACGTCCGGACTGGCCGAACACCTGCTGGATGTAGGCGTGAGACTTCACCATCAGGAAGCTCAGCACGAACAGCACGATCAGATCCACGATGTAGCCCATGATCTTCTGCCCCTTTTCGGGCAGGGAATCCACGAACATTTCGATGGCCACGATGCTCCCGGCGCGGAAGGCCACGCTGCCGCCCAGGAAGATCATCCACACCTGGCAGAAGGCCTGGATCTCCTCCTGCCACAGGATGGGATTCTTTGCGATGTAGCGCATGAACACGCCGGCGGCGGTCACCAGCGTCAGCACCACCATCGCGACGGAGGCGATGAAGAGATCCAGATTGCACAGGATCTTCAGCCACGTCTTCTTTTTCAAGAGCCGTCACCTCTTTGAGTAATTTGGCGGTTTCTTATACTATTCTCAATCCAAATACAGGCAAGCATGCGAGTGGATTTTTCGTTGTACCAAGGCGAAGGCCCGCAGATTTGCTGGCGGCAAATCAAGGGACTTCAACGCCGGTACAGCGGAAAAGACACCGCATGATTGTCTATATTTGGGTTGAGAATAGTAATAGCACTCGGTCTAAAAAGTCGCGGGAGAGAGGCGCTGCTCCCTCCCGCGGGGGTTCTGTTATGCCTTGTGTGGATTACTTGCCCATGGCGGCGCAGACGGTGTCATACAGGCCGTCGGACCAGCCGAAGGTCGCGCCCTCATCGTAGAAGGCCTTGGCCTTGTCGCGGAAGCCCTGGAGCACCTCTTCGGTGGGTTCGACCACGGTGACGCCCTCTTCGATCATCAGGCCCTTGTAGTACTCGTCGGCCTCAGCCTGGAGCTCGTTGTTGTAGATGCCGGCCTCCTTGCCGGTCTCCAGCAGCGCCTCCTGCTGCTCGGGGGTCAGGCCGTCGAACCACATGGAGGAGCAAACCCAGTTGGTGAAGTTCAGCACGTGGCCGTCCATGATCAGATACTTGGCGACCTCGTGATGCTTGCGGCCATACAGGGTGGACAGCGGGTTTTCGCCGCCGTCGATGGTGCCCTGCTGCAGCGCGGTGTAGACATCGCCCAGGGCCATGCCCACGGGAGTGGCGCCCAGGACCTCGAAGCCCTTGGTCTGGATCTGGTTGGTGGGCACGCGGATCTGCAGGCCGGCCAGGTCGTCAACGGTGTTGACGGGCTTGGTGGTCAGGGTGTGACGGGCGCCGTAGGCCCAGTTCGCGGCGACCATCTTGATGCCCATGTCGTTGAGCTTGGCGCACTGCTCGGCCCACCAGTCGGACTCGACCAGCTTCCAGCACTGATCCCAGTTGTCGAACAGGAAGGGGCCAAACACGATGCCCATGTCCGGCACGCCGTAGTCCGCGAAGAAGGCGCCGTCGGCCAGGGTCATGACGGGCTCGCCCAGCAGCATCTGGTCGATGATGTCGGTCTTGTTGCCCAGCTGGGAATCGGGGAACAGCTCGATGGTCAGGTCCACGTCCTTCTCGGCCATCAGCTCCTGCCACTTGACCAGGGCCTGGCCAATGGGCTCGGAGAGGCTGTTCTCGAAGCCGATCTGCAGGGTCTCCGCGCTGGCGGCGGCAGTCAGCACCAGCATCAGCATGAGAGCGATTGCGACGAATTTCTTCATGGGGTATACCTCCTTTTATTCTCTGAACCCGGCGAGGCCGGGTTGCATTCGGTTCAGAACCGGATCATGACCTTCAGCATGCTGCCGGCGTTCTGGTGGAAGTCCTCGAACGCCTGGGCGGCCTGGTCGAAGGGATAGACGTTGGTCACCACGTCGTCCAGCTTGAGGCCCTGGTTCTTGACGGTGTCGATCAGCTCCTCGAAGTCGCGGGTCAGGGCGTTGCGGGAGCCGAAGATGTTCAGCTCCTTCTTCTGGATGATGGTGAAGTCCAGGTCGATGTTGTGCTTGCCCACGCCGATGACCGCCACGCGGCCGCCGAAGCACGCGGCGTCCAGGCAATTCTGGAGGGTGGAGGGCAGTCCCACGCACTCGACCGTCACGTCGAAGCCGTTGCCGTCGGTGATCTCATCGATCGCCTTCTTCAGGGCGTCGGGGCCGTCGTTTAAGATGGTGCCGTCCAGGCCAAAGCGCAGCGCATACTCCAGCTTCTTGGGGGCCACGTCGCAGATCCAGACCTTCGCGCCGCGGGATTTGGCCGCGATGGCCGCCAGCACGCCGATGGTGCCCGCGCCGACCACCAGCACCCTGTCGCCGTCCTTCACGCCGGCGCGCTGGATGCCGTGATAACCGATGCAGAAGGGCTCGATCAGCGCCAGGGTCTTGGCGTCCAGGCCTTTGCCGTCGATCAGGCGGCTGATGGGCATGGCCATGTACTCGGAGAAGCCGCCCTCGCGCTGCACGCCCATGGTCTGGTTGCTCATGCAGGCGTTCACCAGGCCGCGCTGGCAGGAGTAGCATTTGCAGCAGTTGAAATACGGATTGGCGGTGACGATGTCCCCCACCTTGAAGCCGCGGTCGTTCTCGCCGATCTCAACGATCTCACAGGAGAACTCGTGTCCGGGGATGCGGGGGTACGCCATGTAGGCGTTGGTGCCGCGATAGGAATTCAGGTCGCTGCCGCAGATGCCGCCGTAGAGGGGCTTCAGCAGGGCTTCGTCCTTGCCGATGGTCGGCTTCTCGATCTCCCGAATCTCCACCAGACCCGGCTTGACGATGGTAATGGCTTTCATGGTACATCATCCTTTCCACTTGTTGTATACAACACGGTCATCCTTCGGCGGAACCGCCGGAGATCACCGCGAATATGTTCTTCGCGTCCCGGTTCTGCTGCATCACGTAGTCCAGTATGGCGATCTTGGAATTCTCGATGTGCGCCCGCATGGCCTCCGAGGCCTGCCTCCAGTTGCCCCGCAGGCACTGCATGACCACCTCGCGGTGCTCCCGATCCGTCTCGGAAAGCCGCGCGTCCAGGGCGCTCAGCACGCGGTAACGCATCACCTGGTCCTTGACGGTGCTGTAGAAGCGCAGCAGATAGCGGTTATTCGTGGCGTTGACGAACATCTGATGGAAGGCGTCGTCCCGGAAGTACTGCTCCATGCTCCGCTCGTGCGGCGCGTTAAAATAGGAAATGTATTCGGCGTAGACATCGTCGCCGATGCGGTTGCCGTAGTGCTCCACGGCGTAGGGCTCGATGCGCAGCCGGGCCTCAAACAGCTCGCTGACGTTGGCCAGGGAGACGGTGTTGACGTATATGCCCTTCTTGGGGTGTATGGTCACCAGCTGCTCCTGCTCCAGGCGGCTGACCGCGTCGCGCACAGGGGTCCGGCTGGCCTTCAGCCGCTCGCACAGGGCCTCCTCCGTGAGCTGCGCCCCGGGCAGTATCTCGCAGGTGATGATCTGGTGCTTGAGATCCTCGTAGACGATCTGCTTCAGGCTCTGGGCGGCCTTCTTGTCGCTGGTCATCGTCCCCCGCCCTCCACAGTTTCGTAAAATCTATGTCTATATTATAATGTTGTATACAACAAATGTCAATACCTTAATTCCAATTCCGTGAAATATTTTTAACCCCGCATCCAATACAGTCAAATCTGCCCATGTTTGACCAATGCGCTTTTGGCATTTCAACGATAAATGAAATATTGACGGAATCCCGGGTTGGAAGAGATTGACAGATGGAGTGATCTGTTGTATACTACATATATCAAACGCATGGCGGCATGCATACATCAATTGAGGAGGATGATCTATCATGGCACAGTTGAATTACGAGGTGCTGAAGCAGTCGTGGACGATTTCTTTGACATCGCCAACGAAAAGGCGGGCTTCAACGGCAAGGTGGTGCTGGTGCAGCCCATCGCCATGGGCCTGACCGACCTGATCAACCAGCAGCAGGGCCTCTACACCCTGTATCTGCGCGGCAGCCAGAACGGCCAGAAGGTGGACGACAAGCGCGTCATCTCCGCCGTGAGCCGCTGCGTGAACCCCTATGGGGATTGGGACAAGGTGCTGGAGCTGGCCAGGTCCGAGGATCTGGAGATCATCGTCTCCAACACCACCGAGGCCGGCATCGTGTACGATCCCGAATCCGGCTTCGACCAGGCGCCCCCGAATTCCTTCCCCGCCAAGCTGACCGTGGTGCTCTACGAGCGCTCTGCTCAAATGCGTCAACCGTCACATCGACGACTGGAAGCTGGGCGAGGACTTCAGGAAGTGGGTCAATGAGGAGAACATCTTCTGCTCCACGCTGGTGGACCGCATCGTTCCCGGCCGCATCCGCGACAACGCGGAGGTCGCCCGCCTGGCCGAGGCCAACGGCTACGACGACCCGCTGACCGACGTCGGCGAGGTGTTCGGCGTGTGGGTCATCGAGGGCCCCGACGGCCTGGAGGACCGGCTGCCCTTCAAGAAGGCCGGCTGCCCGGTGATGGTGGTGCCCGACGTCACCCCCTACAAGAAGCGCAAGGTCCGCATCCTCAACGGCGCGCACACCGGCTTCGTGCTGGGCGCGTACCTGGCGGGCTACGACATCGTGCGCGACTGCATGCACGACGACGTGGTGCTGGGCTACATGAACAAGATGCTGTATGAGGAGGTCATCCCCACCCTGCCGCTGGACAAGGAGGACTGCAAGAACTTCGCCGCGGCGGTGCAGGACCGCTTCAACAACCCCTTCGTGAACCACGAGCTGATGAGCATCAGCCTGAACTCCACCTCCAAGTGGCGCGCCCGCAACATGCCCACCTTCCTGGACTACGTGGACCAGATGGGCAAGCTGCCGCCGTGCCTGACCACCTCCTTCGCGGCCTACGTGGCGTTCTATTCCAACGACATCCAGGGCCTGACCGACAAGGGATTAGTGTGCAAGCGTCCCAAGGGTAATGAGTATACGGTCTCCGACGACCGCTGGGTGCTGGAATTCTACAACGCCCACAAGGACGATTCCCCCGAGGCGCTCATCCACGCCGTCATGACCAACACCGACATGTGGGGCCAGGAC
>CADCAS010000062.1 GCA_902799465.1 uncultured Eubacteriales bacterium | reverse complement strand
GCGGCGATACGCTGCTCGTCAGCCAGTACGTATTGTTTCGATATATGGCGGGCGGCCATTGACCGTTCCTACAACGCGCGGCAGTTGCTATTAATTCCTCATTCCTCATTCCTAATTCTCCCCGCCAAATCCTCGTTTACCACAGCAGAACGGATCTCGTCGTTATTATACATCTATTATACTTCAATCCCCGCCGTTAATCAATGCCCATTTTCAGCCTGTACGGCCTTCTGGAAGCGCTCGCGGAAGAGGGCGCCGCCCTTGCGGCACTGGGCGCGGAGGGTCCAGCCGTTTTCGGCGGGGACGGCCCAGGCGCGGGCGGGCTGGAGGTAGAGGGCGAGGGCCAGGCCCAGCAGGGTGACCAGACCGCCCGCAAGCGCCAGCCAGGTGAAGCGGTCCACCTTGATCTGGATGAGGGTGTAGGTCTGGGGATCGGAGAAGGTGACGGTGTATTCGTCGATGGTCAGCTCCTCGTCGGGCATCAGCACGTTCATCCCCAGCACCTGGTCCTGGTAATAGACCTGGTACAGGTAGGCCGGGTTGTTCAGCGCGCCGCTGGCGGTGGACGGGCCGACGCCGGGGGTCATCACGTAGTCGGGATAGAAGGCGGAGAGATAGACGGCCAGCTCGGGCTTGTCCTTCACCCGCAGGTATTCCCCGGTGCAGAGCACCTCCTCCTGCAGGGGCTCGCCGTCCTTGGCGATGTGGACGGTCGCGGCCCAGCCGGTGGAGTTCTGGTAGAACTTCATGCCGTAGAGCGTGGCGGGGTGGTTGACGGAGATGGTGGCGCTCTGGCTGTCGCCCATGCCCCGCTCGGACAGGTCGCGGACGGTGATGTCGGCGGTGTACTGCTCCACGGTATCGTCCTCGCGCAGGCCCACCCGGAAGTCGTCGATGGTCAACACCTTCTCGGTGTCGCCGATGTCCCGGGACTGGCCGGGCACGCCGTAGACCGCGTACTGCCTCTGGGTCATCTGTCCCAGGCCGAAGCCCAAAATCAGCAGCAGTATCCCCAGATGGCACACCCACGCGCCCCACAGGCCCAGGCGGTGCTTCGCAGCGAAGCGCATGTCCCCGTGGGCGACGGGCTTCATGCCCAGCCTGCGGAACACGGCATCGGGGTCCTGTACGCCCTCCGCGGACACGTCGCCGGGAAGGCCGAGGACGCTGTCCGGGTCGGCCTCGCTCTTGAAGCGCCTGACCAGCCCCGGCAGGCGCAGCACATTGCACAGCAGCAGGTTCAGGCACAGGAACCCGCCGATGCAGATAAACCACCCGCTGTGGAAGGCGTCGTCCAGGCCCAGCGCCACGATCAGCGCAGCCGTGCGCTCGGAATACCGCTGGGCGTACCAGCTGTAGCTCTGCCCTTGGGTCACCAGGCTCGCCAGCGAACACGCCAGCGCCAGGACCACCAGCAGCAGGATGGCAAACCGCATCGAGGACAGAAAGCGCCAGATTTTTTTCAGTGATGACATGGTTCGTTCCTTTTGGAGGTGTGAGTGATGGTGGGGGATGGGGGGTTGAATTAGGAATTGGGAATTAGGAATTAGGAATTAAATAGTGGCTGCCGCGTACTCCGCAGGGGTTGCCAATGGACGCCCGCCCGATACCGAAACAAAATGTGCTGCCTGACGGGCGGCGCATCGCCGCCCCTACGCAGCCAAGCTGTTTCAATTTCTAATTCCTAATTTCTAATTCCTAATTCCACCCTGCCAAATCCCCGTCTCCAGACATACGCACTACTACTCAATAAAGACCAGGAGCGGCGCATCGCCGCCCCTGTGTGGATCATCTGAGAAGCGCATTACATGGCGAGCAGCTCCATGGCCTCGTCGATCTTCTGTTCGGAGGTGTCGAGGCAGCGCATGGACAGCTCGGAGTTATGGGCGCCCTCGGAGTTTTCGACGTAGCAGTAGTCGAAGTACCACTGGGCCTCCCGGTGGAGCCTGCGCAGGCGCTCCAGCTCGGTCTCGGAGCGGCTGCCGCTGGCGACGGCGTCGGCCAGGGCGTCCTTGAAGTCGGAGAGCTTGTTGCCCACCTCGGTCTCGCGCTTGGTGACCCGCTCCTGTATGCCCCGGACCACCTTGACCATGTCGGTGTCGCCGTGGCAGGTGGCGCAGTTCTGAAGCAGGGTCTCGCTCTCCAGCGGGCTGACGAGGGTGTGGCTGTGGTACACGGTGCCGTCGTCGGCCATCTCCATGGGCATGTGGCAATCGGCGCAGTTCAGCAGCGCGGCGTGCTTGCCCTGGAGGAAGGTCTCCATCTCGGGGTGCTGGGCCTTGAGCATTTTGGTGCCGGTGGCCTCCTGCTCCCAGTCGTAGAAGTCGATGGCGTCGTAGTAGGCCAGGATCGCCTCGGGGGTCATCTCCTCCACGCTGTGGTAGGGCATCATGGTCTCGGAATCCTCGCGGGTGAAGTGGTACTCGATGTGGCACTGGCCGCAGGACAGGGTGGCCGGGTCGATGGCGTTCACGTTGTCGCCCAGGGCCTTGTTGACGTAGGAGTGGGTGACCACCAGCGCGCCGCCGTTGCCCGCCTCGTTGGCGTGACAGGTGTAGCAGGAGATGTTCTCCTCCATCAGCGCCTCCACCTCTTCAAAGGGCATGCTGTACACGCCCACGCCCTGGTCGTTGACCAGCTTGGCGAAGTTGGGGGTCTTGCAGGTCAGGCAGTTGGCCTTGGGGTGGGGCCGCTGGGTCTTGTGGACGTCCGCCAGGGTGTACTCGTGGCCGCGGGCGGAGCCGTAGTCCTTGGCAAAGCCGTAGCCCTCGTAGATGTTCACCAGATAGGGGTCCTCCTCCAGGTAGTCGGTGACATAGCTGTTCTTGGCGTTGTCCCCCATGGTCATGGTGATGTAGGGATACACCGCGGCCCAGTCCTGGGCGTTGACGGTGCCATCCTTGCTGGTGGCCGCGGGGGCCTCCACGTTCAGGTATGCGATGTCCTCCCGGGTGAGCGGTCCCAGGTCGCCCCGGTTCTTCAGATGGTACATCAGGCTCCCGCCGCCGGTGAAGCCCCCCAGCAGGGCCGCCAGCGCCAGCACCACGACGCCCATCGCCACGAGGCGAATGATGTGCTTCTTCTCCATAATGATTACTCCTATTTCAGGATATTGCCGATATCCTTTCTGAAGTGCGCGACCGCAAGGATGATCGCGAGATCCTCCCGCACTGTGTAGAGCATGAAGTAGTCGTGCTTCAGGAAGTTCCAACGCCGTATTCCCCGCGCCTGCATGAGCGGATGATCGCCGATTTTCAGCCTCCCGGCGACAAGGCGCAGCTTTTCCAGCGTCTCACCGTAGTCGTCGAGGAAGGCGTCCGCGGTATCCCACGAATGATAGGTCTCGAGGATATACCGGTAACAGTTCTCCACATCGGCCTCGGCGTCCGGGGTGATCTCAATGCGGTAGGTCTCCATATCATCCAACCTTTTCGCGGTGGTACTTCGAGCGTATGCGCTCTATCACCTCGGCGGCGTCCCGACGCTCGCCCCGTTCGGCCTGGGCGATGGAGTGGTCCAGCTTTTCCGCCCATTGCGCCTCCGTCAGCGGGGTCATGGGATCGTTGATGCGCTGAAGGACCGCCCTGGCCAGCGCGTCGAAATCCGCCGGTTCCATGGTGGGGATCGCGGAAATCACGCTTTCCAATGAAACGGTCATGTCCATCCCTCCTCCCTTGCTCTGTCATCGGGAACATTGTACCTCATTTCGGCCGCGCAGTCAATCGCGCGGGATCACGCCGGCACGGCCCACGCATGAATGACAAGACGGATTGAAATCTTACAGCCCACAAAGAAATCGCTTGCGATTTCGACTGGGAATCGGTACCAGCCAGTCAGGAAATTCGTGTCGTCAGGCGCGAATTTCCGCGTCCCTTCTTCCCTCACGCAAAATCCGCAGATTTTGCGTGACAGGCTCACGCATTCATGCGTGAGCCGTGATCATGCCGGACTCTCCTCGTGCTTTGCGAAATTCAGCGACGGGGTGATGACCTTGGCGGGGCACTTCGCCACGCACTTGTCGCACTGGACGCAGTTGGCGTAGTTGATGTGGGCCAGGTTGTTGGTCACGGTGATGGCCTCGTGCTCGCACTGCTTGACGCAGAGCATGCAGCCGATGCAGCCGGCGGAGCAGACCTTCTTGACCATGGGGCCGCGGTCCCTGTTGGAGCACTGGACGCGGACCTGTTTGCTCTCGGGGACCAGCTCGATCAGGCCCCTGGGACACGCCTTGACGCACAGCCCGCAGCCCACGCACAGGCGGCGGTCCACCACGGCCACGCCGTTGACGGTGCGGATGGCGTTCTGGGGACACACGGCGGCGCAGGAGCCGAAGCCCAGGCAGCCGTAGGCGCAGTCGGTGACGTTGATGCCGGAGAGCACGGCGGCGCGGCAGTCGCGGATGCCCACGTAGTTGCCCTGGTTGTGGGTGACCTCGCAGGTGCCCTTGCAGCGCACGAAGGCGATGTTGCGCTCCCGGGCCTCGGCGGTCTCGCCCATGATGGCGCCGATCTGCGCGGCCGCCGGGGCGCCGCCCACGGGACAGCCGTTGACCGGGGCCTCGCCCTTGGCGATGGCGGCGGCCATGGCGTCGCAGCCCGCGTAGCCGCACGCGCCGCAGTTGTTGCCGGGCAGGCATTCGCGGACGGCGGCCTCGCGCTCGTCCACCTCGACGTAGAACTTCTTGCCGGTGTACACCAGCCCCGCGCCGACGATGACGCCGACGATGGCGATGACCAGCGTGGTGATGATGATGATCGTCATTCAGCTGCACCCCCTCAGAACGACAGGCCCGAGAAGCCCATGAACGCGATGGACATGAGGGCCGCCGAGATCAGCACGATGGGCGCGCCGCGCAGCGGGGCGGGGATGTCCTCCTCGCGGATGCGGGTGCGGATGGAGGCAAGCAGCACGATGGCGACGGTGTAGCCCACCGCGGTGCCGAAGCCGGACAGCACGGACTCGATGAAGTTGTAGCCGTCCTGCACGTTGGTCAGCGCCACGCCCAGCACCGCGCAGTTGGTGGTGATCAGGGGAAGGTAGATGCCCAGGGCCTTGTAGATCGCGGGAGAGGTCTTTTTCAAAAACATCTCCACGATCTGCACCAGGGCCGCGATGACCAGTATGAACACGATGGTCTTCATGAAGTCCAGGCCCAGGGGCTTGAGCACGAAGTCGTAGAGCAGGCTGGCCACGGCGGAGGCGATGGTGATGACGAATATGACCGCCAAGCCCAGCGACGCGGACGCCTTCATCTGCTTGGAGACGCCCAGGAAGGAGCAGATGCCTAAAAACTGGCTCAGCACCACGTTGTTGATCAGCGCGGCGGTGACGATGATGAGGATCAGATTGCTCACTTGCCGCTCACCTCCTCAGCCGCGGCGCACCGGGCGGCGCAGTTGGCGCACACGCCGTCGCAGCCCTTCTCAACCAGGTCGCGCTGGCGGGTCCGGATGCCGATGGCGTTCTGGATGGCGATGATCAGCGCGATGACCAGGAAGGCTCCCGGCGGCTGCACGAAGATGCCGATGGGCTCGATGCCCGCGGGCAGCGCCTGCATGCCGAAGAAGGTGCCGTTGCCCAGGAATTCGCGGATCATGCCCGCCAGGGTCAGGGCGACGGTGAAGCCCAGGCCCATGCCCAGGCCGTCGAACAGGCTCAGCACCGGGTCGTGCTTGTTGGCGTAGGCCTCGGCGCGGCCCAGTATGATACAGTTGACCACGATCAGCGGGATGTAGATGCCCAGGGCCGAGTACAGCGAGGGCAGGTACGCCTCGATGAGCAGCTCCGTCACCGTCACCAGCGAGGCCACGATGACGATGTAGGCGGGCAGGCGCACCTCGTCGGGGATGACCTTCCTAAGCAGGGAGATCACCACGTTGGACAGGATCAGCACCGCCGTGGTGGACAGGCCCATGCCGATGCCGTTCATGGCCCGGGTGGACACCGCCAGGGTGGGGCACATGCCCAGCATCAGGATCAGGGTGGGATTTTCCTTTACGAGGCCGTTGTACAGCCGTTCAAGGTATTTTTTCACCTCATGCGCCTCCCTTCATGTTGTTTGCGTAGAAGTCCAGGGCCGCGTTCACGGCGTTGACCACCGCGCCGGAGGTGGTGGACGCGCCGGAGACCGAGTCGATCTGGTCGTCCTCGGTGGCGGTGCCGGCCTTGCCCAGTATGAACTTGGATACGGCCTTGCCCGCGAACTGGTCCATGAACTCGGGCTCGCCGCAGCGCATGCCCATGCCGGGGGTCTCGTTCAGCTCCGTGAAGGAGATGCCGTTGACCACGCCGTCGGGGTCCAGGCCCACGGCCATGGAGACGTCGCCATCGAAGCCGTCGGAGGAGGTGGCGCGCACCACGTAGCCCGCCAGATTGCCGTCGGCGTCGAAGGCCTCATAGGCCTCGTTGATGGTGGAGCGCCCGTAGTCGGAGCCGTACACCTGGCCGTTCAGCGCGTCAAGCGCCTGCTGCACGCTCTCCGGGGTCTCGAAGGTCTCCGCTCCGGGCACCACCGTCTTGAAGGCGGCGGCGTTGGCCAGGGAGTGGGCGGCCTCGATGGTGTCCTTGGTCATGACGTAGACGCCGCTGAGCGCGATGCCCGCGATCAGCGTGATGGCTGTCAGCACCACCACGGGCTTCGGGATGTGCTGCGCCAGGGTCCTGACCGTCACGCGCTCGTAGTGGCCCTTGCGCTTGAAGGCCTTGGGGCCGGGCACGACGTACATGTCGATCAGGGGGGTGAGCAGGTTGGCGGAGATCACGCAGTAGCTGAAGGAGTCCGCCGCGCCGCTGAACAGGCGGAAGATGCCGCCCAGCACGCCGATGGTGACGCCGTAGATCATCTGGCCGAACTTGCTGACCGGGGAGGTGGTGTAGTCGGTGGCCATGAAGAACGCCGCCATCACCACGCCGCCGCCGCAGATGTGGGCCAGCAGGAAGCTGGGATCGAAGCCCTGCCCGCCGAAGATGCCGATGAAAAGGGTGAAGCTGATGAGCACAGAGAAGCATATCTCGCCGTGGATGATCTCCAGCGCCCACAGCGCCAGGCCGCCGATCATCAGCGCCAGCACCGAGGAGCCGATGACGCCGGGCGCGGTGCCCAGAAACATCGAGGAGATGTTCACGGCCTTGCCCTGCATCAGCTCCGCCACGGGGGTCGCGCCGGAGACGCCGTCCACCGCGTAGGAGGTCATGCTGGAGCCGAAGGAGATCAGCAGGAAGCACCGCGCCGCCAGGGCGGGGTTCAGGAAGTTCTTGCCCAGGCCGCCGAAGCAGCACTTTACCACCAGTATCGCGAACAGCGCGCCGATGACCGGCAGGTGCAGCGGGGCGCTGGGGGACAGGCACAGCGCCAGCATCAGGCCCGTGACCACCGCGGAGAAGTCCTTCCAGGTGTCGGGCTTGTGGCACAGCTTGTCAAACGCGAATTCCGCGGCCACCGAGGTGCCCACCGACAGCAGGACCACCAGCAGCGCGTGGACCCCGTGCACACACACGCCCACGATGGTGGCGGGCAGCAGCGACAGGGTCACCAGCTTCATGATAAACGCCGTGGTCCATTTATCCCTGACGTGCGGGCCGGAGGACAGATTCAACGCCGTATTCATTTTTTACCTCCCGCTTCCGCGCGCTTGCGCTGTAGTATCTCCACCTTCGCCTGCTTGAACTGCTGCATCAGCGGGCGCTTGGCGGGGCAGTAGTAGGTGCAGCTGCCGCACTGCATGCACTCCAGGCCGTAGAGCTTCTTTTCAAAGCGCTCGTAGTCCCCGGCGATGAAGGCGTCGGCCATCAGCTGGGGCATCAGACCCAGGGGACAGACGGTGGTGCAGCGCCCGCAGTGGAGGCAGGCGGTCATCTGGGCCTCCGCCGCCTCCGCCTCGTCCTCCGCCAGCAGGGTCAGGCCGTTGTTCTGCTTCTGGATGGGCACGTCCAGCGACGGCATGGCGATGCCCATCATCGGACCGCCGCACAGCGCCTTTTTCAGCGTGACGCCGTCCTTCAGGCCGCCCGCGTATTCCAGCAGCTCCGCAAAGGAGGCGCCGTCGGGCACGATGTAGTTGCCGGGGTTCTTCACCGCGTCGCCGGTGAGGGTGAACACATGGGTGAACAGCGGCTCGCGGTAGCACACCGCCCGCTGTATGGCGTAGATCGTGCCCACGTTCTCCACGATGCAGCCCACGTCCGCGGGCAGCATGGAGGCGGGATAGTCGATGCCGGCGATGACCTTGATGAGGCTCTTCTCACCGCCCTGGGGGTATTTGGCCTTCAGGGCGCGCACGCTGAACCGCTGCCTGCCCGCCGACGCCTTGCGAAGCGCCTCGATGGCCTCGGGCTTGTTGTCCTCGACGGCGATGACCGCCTCGGCGCGGGGGAACAGCCGGAGCATCAGCTCCAGGCCCTCCACGATCTCGTCGGCCTTTGTGCGCATCAGCTGGTCGTTGCAGGTCAAATAGGGCTCGCACTCCGCACCGTTGGCGATGACGTAGCGAATGCCCATGGGGTTTTTGGGCGCCAGCTTCACGTGGGTGGGGAAGCCCGCGCCGCCCAGGCCCACGATGCCCGCCGCGGCCACCCGGTCCAGGATGGTCTGGGGCGTGATGCCGTAGACGTCCTCCCGCTGGCCGAAGCCCTCCATCGTAGTGAACTGACCGTCGTTGTCCACCACCACGCAGTCCGACCACGCGCCGGTGAGCGTGCACCGCTTCTCCACGGCCTTTACCGTGCCCGAGCAGGACGCATACACGTGGGCCGACACGAAGCCGTCCGCCTCCGCCAGACGCTGTCCCACCAGCACCGCGTCGCCCTTTTTGACGACGGCCTTCGCCGGCTTGCCGATGTGCTGGGAGAGCGGATACACCATCTCCCCCTTCGGCTGGAATGCGCGCAGCGCCGCCTCCCGGCTCAGCTCCTTGTGGCCCGCCGGATGAACGCCGCCGCGAAAGGTTTTTCTCACCGCGTTCCCCTCCTTCTCACCTGCGCTGTCTGCCTTACTTAATATAAGAAGACAAACAAACATAAGTATTATTGATATTTTATCACATGTGACTGTGTTTGTAAACAGATGGATGTGGGCTTTTTGGGGAATTAGGGGGAAGGGAATGCTGGGGCTGGATTGAATGGAGAATGGAAAATGGAGAATGGAGAATGATGGTGCAAATCCTGCGGATTCTGTAACTGTTCAGTCGTTGACTCCTTCCGACCCGCTTCGCGGGCCACCTCCCTCAAAGAGGGAGGCTTTTGGGCTCCCGTTCAGGCTCCCGTCCAGGCTCCCGTCCAGGCTCCCTCTCCGAGGGAGCTGGCAGCCGTAGGCTGACTGAGGGAGTTGAGGGAGCTGGCAGCCGCAGGCTGACTGAGGGAGTTGAGGGAGCTGGCAGCCGCAGGCTGACTGAGGGAGTCGTCCCTGGGTAACTGAATCGTTACTGGATTTGTTTGAATAAACGCAGACGGCCAGTCTGGCCAATAAGCAGGAATTCAGGGCATAGGGGAGAACACCGCTTTAACGAAATGAAAAACGCCGCGCGTCCCAGGAAAACCCTTGGAGAACGCGGCGTTTTCAACAGAAGCGATAGGCTGTGCCGTAGCTCCCCCTACTCCCTACTGCCTACTCCCTACTCCCTACTCCACCGCGTCCTCGTCCTCCAGGCCGCCGCGCATGGGGATGTCGAGGGGGACGTCGTTGCCGCGGCGGGCGTGGGCGCGCTGGACCTGCTCGGCGTGGCGGAGGGTGAGCTCGTGGGAGGCGCGGATGCGGCGCATCAGGAGGGTGACCACCTGCTCGATCTCGGAGTTTTCGGTGTAGTCGGCCTCCACGGAGAAGTCGGCGCGGCCCTGAAGCAGCATGTCGTCGGCCAGCTCGGTGCAGCCGGGGGCGTGGACGGCGATGGAGTAGCCGCCCTTTTGCCGGGTCATCTTCATGCAGGGCACGTCGGTGAGCCCGTCGCCCACATAGATCATGTTGGAGAAGGGCACGCGGCGCTTGTAGGCGGGGGTGAAGGCGTTGAGGTCGCGGTCGTTGGTCACGTCCAGTATGCCCTTGTTGATGCGGAACAGGTACTGGGTCTTGCTGGTGTAGTTGACGGCGCTGGAGGCCCACACCGGGTGGTCGGATTCGTCGTAGCAGAAGGAGGCGGCGAAGATGGCCTTGAAGTGGTGTCCGATGGCGGAGCCGCGGATGATCTCCGTCAGCCCCGAGGAGATGATGTAGTGCTCCACCTGCACGCCGCACGCCTGCCCGATGCGGTTGACCCGGTCAAACCAGCCCTCCACGCCGGGAAAGAATTCCACCGCCTCGCCCAGCTTCTGCATGGCTTCCCGGGTCAGCTCCAGCCGCCCCTTGGCCAGCTTCTGCATCAGGTACATGTAGGTCAGTATGCCGTCCATCTGGTGCTGGCGGGAGAAGTCCGCGCACAGCCCCCAGAAGTCGTCCGGCTCCACGCCGATGCCCGGCATGAAGGAGTATTCCTCCATGTCCCGCGGGGAAAGCGTCTTGTCAAAGTCGTAAATCAGCGCGACGATGGGCAGTTTCATGTCGGGACCTCCTGCTTGAACGGGGGATGGTTTGGAATGCTTTATAATTGGGAATTTGGAATTGGGAATTGGGAATTAAAAACGGCTTGGATACGCAGGAGCGGCGATGCGCCGCCCGCCAGGAACTACGGATTGTTTCAGTATTGGCCGCCCCTGCAGAGCGCGCGGCAGCCGCTAACTTTAATTCCCAATTCCCAATTCAATAACTCCCTATCTGACCTTGTCCTGAGCCTTGCCATAAGAAGAGTGGAGAGCAAATAGCCGCAGCTGTTTGGCTCTCCACTTTCCACGCTCTGTATTACGCCAGATCCACCTCGTCGGAGCCGAGCTCGATGGCGGAGTCGGCGGTCTCCTCCGGGGCGAGGAGGTCGGCGGCGGTATCGCTGGCGGCGGTGCTGTCGGCGGCGGGCTGCGCCTGGGCCGCGGCGGCGGCGCCGGTGGCAGGCGCGTCGTCGGCGAACAGGCGGGTCTGGGTCTCGTTGTCGGCGATGCCGGTGGCCTCCAGGCCTACGGCGGCCTGGAACAGCTTGACGGCGGTCTGGGTCTTGGAGCCGAAGTTGCCGTCGCGGTCGTCGTTCAGGTAGCCCAGCTCATACAGCCGGTTTTGCAGATCCATGACCGCGTCGTTCTTGTCGCCCTTGGACAGGGTCTGGTAGGTCACCGCCGCGGGGGTGGGGGAGGGCGTGGGCTCCACGGCCACGGTGACCTGCTCGCCGTTGAGGATGGCGGTGAGGTCGGTGGCGGTGGTGGCGCTCTCCAGCTCGGCGATGGCGTTGTTGACGATGCTCCAGCGGGCCTGGGACGCCTCGGCGCTGTCGTTGCCGGAGGCGGCCTGTGTGGCGTCCGCCAGCACGGCGTTGCCGATGTTGTTCTGAATGGCCTGCAGCGCGGAGACGAACATCGGGTCGTTCTTGGCCGGCTCCGCGGGCAGCAGCGCATCGATGGCCGCCTTGTCGTTGGTGACGCGGTTGGCCAGGCTCAGCGAGCCGTCGGTGGCGTAGATGTTGGCCAGCTCGGCGATGTAGTCCTGCTGGGTGTGGGACTTGATCAGCTCAAGCCCGTCGAAGTACAGCGACTCGGAGACGCCCTCGATGGGCGCGCGGGAGGTGTTGGCCCGGATGCTGCGGAACCACAGCACGCCGCCCACGATCAGCGCCGCGGCCAGCACCATGATCAGGGCTACCTTCAGGATGTCCTTCAGGCCCAGGGTGCGCCCGTAGCGCATGTCGTCGAACTCCTCCTCGCCGATGTCGTCAAAGACCTCGCTCTGGTTCTCGTCCATGCCGGGGTCGTCCTGATAGAGGTCGTAGGCGGGCTGGTCCTCCGGGGTGGTGTAGACGTCCTCCTCCACCGGCAGATCCACGCCGCGGCGGCGTCTCGACGCCCGGCGGCTCTGGTTGGCCTCCAGCTTCTGGATGTAGTCCTCCACCCCCGCGCTGATGCCCGCGCGGCCGGTGGATTCGATGGGCCGGGTGTGGAGCTGGGAGGTGTCCATGTCCTCCATCTTGAGCTCCTCCTCCACGGCGTTGAGGGTGTCCTTGGCCTCCTCGGAGAGGTTCTCCACCAGGTTCTCGGCCTTCTCGGACTTCTCCTCCTCCGCGCCGCTGACCGCGGCACGCATGTCGCGGCGCACGTCCTCCGGGGCGGAAGCGCCCTCGTAGACCGGGCGGTAGGTGGTGCGGGAATCCACCGCGCCGGCCTGCTGCTGGTTTTCGGACATGGTGGTGTAGGTGGTGCGGGTATAGGCCGCCGTCGCCTGCTTTATGGGCGCGTTGGGCAATATGTGCGGCTGCGCCGAGGTATAGGGCGTTCCCTCAAACCGGCTTTCCCCCACCGGATTGCCGCAATGCGGGCATTGCGCGTCTTCCATCGTCAGGGTCTTGCCGCATTTGGAACAAAACATAGCCTGGCCTCCGTTCCTGAATAGCATTATCAGACCATAGCCCGGCCTTCACCGGACTATCACAGTTTCCCATATTAATAGAACCATCCTATCATAATGATAGAATGGTTACTATCGTAAAGCAAGGTTAAAATTATGACATTACTTGGAAGATTTGGGGGAGGATAAGGGAGTAGGGAGTAGGGAGTAGGGAGTAGGCAGTAGGGAGTAGGCAGTAGGGAGTAGGGGGAGTTACGGCATGGGCTAAGCCTTCTGTTGAAAACGCCGCGTTTGTCGGGGGTTCTGAAGGATGCCTGCTCGACGAACTACATTCCATCAGAATGCCGTGCGTTTGTCGGGGGTTCTGAAGGATACCTGCTCGACGAACTACATTCCATCAGAATGCCGTGCGTTTGCCGGGGATTCTGAAGGATGCCTGCTCGACGAGCTACATTCCATCAGAATGCCGTTCATATGCCGTTCTCCCCCTACTCCCTACTGCCTACTCCCTACTCCCTTATTCCGTCCACACCGGCGGGTTACAGTCGGGGCAGGGGCTCAGGGCTTCGAGCATGGCCTCGCGGACGGTGAGGGCGCGGCCGTTGGACTGGGTGCCGCAGACCATCTGGGCGTGGTAGCGCTGGGCGTTGCGGAACACGGCGTAGACGGTGGTGTTGAGCACCTGCTCGCGCTCGGCCTCGCGGGCGGCGTCCTTCTGGGCGTCGGACATGATGTCGGTCTCGTCGCCGCCGGCGGCCACCACCTGGGCCAGCTGCTCCTGATACAGCAGCTCCTCGATGTTGTACAGGGCGCTCAGGTTTTCCTCCGCCGGGGCCTGGGTGACCGCCACGGGGGCCGCGGGCTGGGGCATCTGGGCCGTCAGCTCCGGCCGGGGGGTCAGCAGCACGCCGAGCAGCATCATCTCGAGGGTGGCCAGCGCCGTGATGACCATGCGGCCCCGGGCCCGAAACGCGCCCTGCCGCCACAGCAGCAGCAGCCCCACCGGCGGGATGAGCGCCGTCAGCACGATGATCAGTATGCCCCGGCCCGACATGGGCCGCTGGCCCGACGGCCTGCGCAGGTACTGTGTGGACGTCTTGTTCCGACCGTTCATGACTCTGTCCTCCACCGTAAATGTTTCAACAGTATTTCAAATGTATTATAGTACGCGGAAGGGGTGGGTGTCAAGGGGATGTGCGTTTTCTTGACAGGGACGCGGGGGGGAGGGTATAGTATCGGAAAGAGGAGATGGGTGAACAATTGAGAATGGAAAATGGAGAATGGAGAATGGCTGTGGAAATCCTTCGGATTTCTCTTTATTGAAAACGCTGAAATAACCGTCGGTACCCCGTTAATCAAACAAATCCGGTATCTATTCAGTTCTGCTCTGCTGTGATAAGTGGAGATTGTCCGAGGCAACGGGGAACGACCTCTCAGTCACCGACTTCGTCGGCGACAGCTCCCCTGAAAGGGGAGCCAAGAGGAATACAGAGCGTCAGCCTTGGCTCCCCTTCCAGGGGAGCTGTCAGCCGGTTAGGCTGACTGAGAGGTCGTCCCCCGCAGCCTGCCAAATCTCTGTTTGTCACAGGACTGAACAGTTACCAAATCCGCAAGGATTTGTACCGCCATTCTCCATTTTCCATTCCCAATTCTCCATTTCCTCCAACTGACATGGGAGCGAGCGCAAATGTTCAAAATGATGTCCTGTCTTCTCCTTGCGCTGTTGACGGCGCTTTCGGGAGCGGGGTGTGGGGAGCGGTTTCTGGCGAGCTCGGATCTGCATTTGACGGAGGATCGGGCGCTGCACGCTTCGGCGCTCGGAGCGCTGGGGACGGCGGCGGGGGATTTTGACGGGCTGATCCTGCTGGGAGATACCGCCAACAACGCCCACGACGCGGAGCACGCCTATGCCCTGGAATTTCTGGATGGGCTGGGAACGGCGGCGTATGTGATCCCGGGCAACCACGACCTGACGGCGCGGCTGCGGCCCGGGGACTTCGCGCGGCTGTACGGGGCCTACGGGTGGGACGGCGCGTTTGCACGGGACGCGGAGACCGCCAGCTGCGCGGTGATGACGGCGGGCGGGACCTGCCTGCTGCTGCTGGACACCAACGCCTACAACGGCCCGGACAACGTGGCGGCGCTGGGCGGCGTCTCCGACGGGACGCTGGAATGGGTCGCGGAGACGCTCGCTTCCATAAAAGAGGGCACGCCGGTGATCGCCTGCGGCCACCATCCCATACTGCCCGGGTCGCGCGAGAGCATGACCCCCGGCGCCACCCGGCTGGCCGAGGCGCTTCGCTCGGGCGGGGTGCGGCTGTACCTCTGCGGCCACGACCACGGCTTCGCGGCGGTGGAGGCGGACGGCCTCCAGCAGATCACCGTGGGCCAGCCCCAGGCCTATCCCGGCTGGGGCGGGGCGCTGGAGGTGACGGAGGCGGGCATCCGCTGGCGGGTGCTGCCCCTCTACACCGGGGACGATCCCGCCTGGCGGGAGATGGCCGAAAACGCCGCGCGCCTGGGCGAGCACATGGGCCGCAGCGCCCTCGAGGGCACCGTCTGGGAGGGCGACGAGGAGGCCGTGCAATGGTTCGCCACCGCCTTCAACCTGATCTTCACCTCCGGGCTCACCGAGGACGTCTGCCAAAAGCTCCTGGCCGATCCCGCCGCCCAAAAGTGGCGCGAGATCGAGACTCGAACCGTGGTCAAGCGGTGGATCTTCGGGGTCCTGGAGAACTGCCCTCAGGATGTGAGGGAGATTGATTTACGCAATAGGCATTGGTCGGCTGGCGGCTGACGGCGCGGCCGTTCCCCATTGCACAATGCCAAAGCAGTTACCGTTCAGCCGATGCGATAAATGGGGATTTAGGGAGTGGGCAGTAGGGAGTAGGGGGTTTTCAATAGAAGTCAGAGGCTGTGCCGTAACTCCCCCTACTCCCTACTGCCTACTCCCTACTCCCTGGATTTGTCGGGCAAAGCCCGACAAATCCCAATCTGAAGGATAAAAGGCAACGCCAAAATACGTCAGCATCATGACATTTCACACAACCCATCTTGACAGCCTTTGGGAAATATCTTATACTTATAAGGCTGTAATTTGGCATTGTTCGCCGTGAAGCGGCGAATGCGACATAATTTTTTGTAAGGAGTGTTCCAACATGTCTGTCCGTACCTATCAGCCCAAGAAGCGTCAGCGTTCCAAGGTCCACGGCTTCCGCGCCCGCATGAAGACCCGCGCCGGCCGCAACGTCCTGAAGGCCCGCCGTGCCCGCGGCCGCAAGGTCCTGTCCGCATAAGCCCGCCATGGAGGGGATGCGCGAAGGCGAAAGGCGCGACGAGCGCTTTCCGCGCCGGTACAGGCTGGGCAGCAACCGGAATTACCGGTATGTGTATCGCCGGGGGAAGTCCCACCCCTCCCGCAACCTGGTGTTGATCCATCTGAAGGGCCGCGACCTGAAGCTGGGCTTCTCGGTCTCGGGGAAGGTGGGCAACGCCGTCACGCGCAATCGCGTTCGCCGCTGGCTGCGCGAGGATGCGCGCCGCATGCGGCAGCGCCTCAAGTGCGGCAAGTACGTGCTCATCGCGAGGCCCGGCATCGCGGGCGTCAGTCACGAGGCGCTGACCCGGGAGCTGACCAGGCTCCTGTCCAAGGCCCGGCTGCTCCGGGAAGAGACCCAGGCCGAGGGGTGATCGCCATGCGCGATGTGCGCACCTGGCCCAAGCGCGCGCTACTGTGGGCCATCCGTTTCTACCGCGCCGCCATATCCCCCCATCACGCGCCCTGCTGCAGGTTCATACCCACCTGCTCGCAGTACGCGCTGGAGGCGGTGGAGAAATACGGCGCCGTGAAGGGCGGCTTTCTGGCCCTGAAACGGATATTGCGCTGCAATCCGCTCTGCAAGGGCGGCTACGATCCCGTACCCTGATGCGAAATCATGCTCCGCAGTTTATACGAATCCCAAGCTGAAAATCAACCATCCTGCGGCGTCCCTTTCGCCATGGCTGCTTTGTCAGCCCTTGACGTGCCGTGACGAAAAAACCGCTCGCAGGCTGGTTCACTTTTAGATAGGAATTTGTATCACCTGGCAGTAAGGTGCGGCGGGGCTTATTTTCGTATGCGCGGGGTCATTCGCGGGGAGAAGACCATCGACGACGGAGGTTAATCTGATGACCGGTTATTTCATGATGTTCCTGAACTGGATAAACGGCTGGGTGGGCAATTACGGCTGGTCCATCGTGGTGTTTACCCTGATCATTCGCCTGATCCTTCTGCCCCTGGACATCAAAAGCAAGAAGAGCATGCGGGCCATGCAGGCCATACAGCCCCAGATGGCGGCGCTGCAGGCCAAGTACGCCAACGACCGCGACAAGCTCAACCAGAAGATGAGCGAGCTGTACCGCAAGGAGCACGTCAGCCCCATGTCGGGCTGCCTGCCGATGCTGATACAGATGCCCATACTCTTCATCATGTTCGCCGCCATGCGCACGGTGGGCAACGAGCGCACCATCTCCATGATCCTGGGCATGAAGGAGACCGGCACGCTGGAGCCCGGGGTATTGCAGGGCTGGCTGTGGATCAAGAACGTGTTCCAGCCGGATTCCTTCTCCGCCACCATCCTGCCGCCCGTGGGCGATACGCTCAGGCTGATCCAGCCCTCCAACAGCTCAGCCATACTGACGGCTGAGAACATCGAGGCCGCCAAGGCCTTCCTGGCCTCCGACGCCTACAACGCCATCGCGGTGAACTACGCGCCGGCCAGCGCCTTCGTCATCACCCGGCTGAACCTGCTGTTCTTCCAGCCGGTCATCACCATGCCCACCTCCTTTGCCAACCTGATGCAGTATTCCAACGGCCTGTTCATCCTGCCGCTGCTGGCGGGCGCGAGCCAGTTCCTCATGACCCAGATCATGAACAACCAGCAGAAGAAGGAAAAGAAGGACGCCAACGCGGTCCAGACCGTGCAGCAGAAGCAGCAGGAGGACGCCGCCGCGGCCGCCAACGCTATGAACAGCCCCATGATGAAGTGGTTCTTCCCCCTGTTCTCCGTGTGGATCTGCGCCACCTCCAACGCGGCCTTCTCCATCTACTGGATGGCCGCCAACGTGATCCAGATCGTCCAGCAGCTGGCGGTGAACGCCTGGTTCGCCCAGCAGGACGCCAAGGCCGCGCGGCAGAAGGCGGAGAATGAATAATAAGCATGAACGCAGCGGACCTGCGCGTCCGTGACGATAGTACAGTTCCGACCATTCTATAAGGAGGCCATTCGCCTTGAAATCTATTGAAGCCACAGGTAAAACGGTGAACGACGCGATCAAGAGCGGCCTGGAATCGCTGGGCGTGGATCGCGCCGACGTTGAGATCCAGGTGCTCGAAATGGGCAGCCTCGGCATCTTCGGCATGTTCGGCAAGCGGGCCAAGGTGCGCCTGACCGTGAAGGCCGACGATCCCTCCCTGGACATCGAGATGCCCGTGCTGTCGCTGGACGGCGGCGGCAAGCCCAGGGCCGAGAAGAAGAAGGCCGAGAAGCCCGCGCCCAGGCCCGCCGCGAAGGCCGAGCCCGCCCAGGAGCAGGAGACCCCCGCCGAGGCCGTCGAGGACGCCGCAGAGGGCGACGGCGAGGAGGCCCGTCCCCGCAAGCGCCGCAGCCGCAGCCGCCGCCGCAAGGGCGCCGGCGAGCGCGTCGAGACCGAGGAGACACCCGTGGAGTCCGCCGAGGCCCCCGCGCCCATCGTCATCGAGCGCACGCCGTTCGAGGCCACCGCGGAGAAGCAGCTCACCGACACCGCCAAGGCCGCCCGCGCCTTCCTGGCCGGGCTCACCGACCGCATGGGCGTGCCCGTGACCATCGAGACCATGGAGACCGAGGAGCAGCTGCGCATGCAGATGTCCGGCGAGAACATGAGCCTGCTGATCGGCCGCCGGGGCGAGACCCTGGACGCCCTCCAGTACCTCACCAGCCTCACCGTCAACCGGGGCCGCGAGGATTACCTGCGCATCTCCATCGACACCGAGAACTACCGCGCCAAGCGCGAGGAGGCCCTCCGCAAGCTGGCCGTCCGCATGGCGGGGCGTGCCAAGAAGAGCGGCAAGCGCGTGTCTCTGGAGCCCATGAACCCCTACGAGCGCCGCATCCTCCACTCCGCCCTCCAGAATGATCCCGACGTCACCACCCACTCCGAGGGCGAGGAGCCCTATCGCCGGGTCATCATCACCCTGAATCACTGATACCGGTTTATACGCCCGTCAGCCGCCCCTGCGCGTCAGGGACGGCTGTTGTAGTCAGGTATTGGGCATGGGCGAGGGCGCGACGCCCTGCCGAAAGCCCGATTTTCCGAAGGAGGCAGCATGAACACCATCCCCCTTCCCGATCCCGGCATACCCCATCCCGTGGCGCACGCGCCCTACATGACCCAGCTGAAGAGCGTCGTCACCCGGCCCAACATCATCGTCGGCGACTTCACCTACTACAGCGGCACGGACTTTGAGGCGCACGTCACCCACCACTATGACTTCCTGGGCGACAGGCTCATCATCGGCAAATTCTGCCAGATCGCCGCGGGCGTGGAATTCGTGATGAACGGGGCAAATCACCTGATGGACGCCGCCACCACCTACCCCTTCTACGTGATGGGCTGGGACATGGCCCCGCCGCCCCTGCAGCGCCTGCCGCTGAAGGGCGACACCGTGGTGGGCAGCGACGTGTGGATCGGCCAGAACGCCACCATCCTCCCCGGCGTGCATATCGGCGACGGAGCCATCATCGGCTTAAACAGCACGGTCGCCTCGGATATCCCCGCCTATGCCGTGGCCGTCGGGAATCCCGCCCGGGTGATCCGCATGCGCTTTGACGACGAACTGATCGCCCTGCTGGAGCGCCTGCGCTGGTGGGACAGGCCCATCGGGGAAATCAGCGCCCTGATCCCCATGCTGACCGATCCCGACCCGGATCATCTGCGGTGCGAAATCATCAAGCTATTGGAGAATTGACATGAGGTCATTTATGTATACCCTGAAGATCCCCACGGGCATGCACGCGCGGCACGCGGGCCTGTTCGTGAAGGCGGTCAACCAGTATGCGTCCCGGGTGAGCGTCACCTATGGCGACAAGACCGTGGACGGCCGCCGCCTGCTGGCCCTGATGAGCCTGGGCATCAAGCAGGAGGGCCTCATCCGCGTGGACGTGGAGGGCCCCGACGAGGACGTGGCCGCGGTGAAGCTCAAAGCCTATGTATGGGAGAATCTGTGATATGGAAGCGAACCATTTTGATCGCCCGCTGATCGTCTCGGCGGGCGTTGTATTGCGGGACGGGCGCGTGATGATCTGCCGCCGCAGTCCCGAGGTCCACAACGGCTTCAAATGGGAGTTCCCCGGCGGCAAGCTGGAGCCCGGCGAGTCCCCCGAGGACGCCCTCAAAAGGGAGCTCCGGGAGGAGCTGGACATCGACGTCCGCGTGGACCGCATCTGCGACGCCGTGCTCTATCGCTATCCCGGCAAGGCCGTGCTGGTGCTTTTCTACCTCTGCGCCCTTGAGGACGGCGAGCCCCGTCCCGTGGAGTGCGACGCCGTCGCCTGGACCCTCCCCGAGGACCTGCCCGACTTCGACTTCTCCGGCGCCGACGCCGAGTTCGTCAAACGCCTCCGCGAACGGCAGCAGCGGTTTGAATGCTGATAAGAGGCGTTCCTGTCCAGAATAGAGCAGGAAGCACGGGAAAACGTCGAGCATCTCCCAAATACCCCGGGGAAATGCGACGTTTCCAATCCTCCGTCGGAAGGTCGATGCAGCCGTGCATTTGTCCGGACGTGCGTTTACGGGCAGGGGCGTCACGCCTCAGGCATCCGCTTCAACAGCGCGTCCTTCTTGTAGAACGACACGCCATAGCACAGTATCATCCTGTACCCGTCCAGTCCGCGCCAGTATTGCTCCCGTGCGATCTGCGCGATCGCTTCATCGCACCGGCGCTCCATATTCTCCGCGCTTTCGGATTTCTTTGCCTCAAGGATCAGCGCGCGCCGGTTCCCCCTGTCCTTCAGGAGGATGTCAGGCCTTCCCGCCCCGTGCTCCCGGTTGCTCTCGACGCCGTACCCCAGGCCCACAAAGACCCCCGCCAGGAAGGCGTGGTAGTAGTCCTCGTGGTAATCGTTGTAGCTGATGGTCTGCCACAGGAGGTCAGACAGCAATTCCGACGCCTTCGCCGCATCTCCGGCCCAGAGCGCGTTCAACAGCGCCCGCTGGGTGTCCCGGCTGAGAGCCCTCTGGAAATGGGCGACCACGGTGTCCTGGAAGATCGAGGCGATCTCGGCGTTCGGGATGCGGAGCGCCACGCTGTTTCCCTGCTCGTCCGGATCGGCCTTTGTCAGGTAGCCGGTCATCAGCAGAACGCTCCACAGATTGTCCTCGGAGCTGTAGAGCTGGTCGTAGGTCAGCTCCTCGGAGATGGTCTGGCGGATCGTTCCCCCGTTCATCATCTGAGTCTTAAATGATTTTCTACTAACAATTATACTAAAAATGCATCAATCGGCATAAACACTGGATTTATTCTGTATTTAGGCATTGTATTTCCAACTTATATATAGTATAATTATACTATATATAGGAGGTCGTCATGCCAAGAAAACCAGATCCTGAAGCACCATATAGAGTGGCAATTCATATCGACAAAGGATATCGCTATGCCAGCACTCAGCCTGCTGTTGTTGATCCTAAAACCGGAAAACGAACGTACCAC
>CADCAS010000061.1 GCA_902799465.1 uncultured Eubacteriales bacterium | reverse complement strand
CTTGGTAGTTTGTTGTTTCATCACCTTCATTCTACCACAAAGCAGCCTCGCTGTCTCTAGCTTGGCTGCTTTTCCGTGGGACTTTTTTTACAGCCCCGTTTCTGACATCCATGCTGACTATTATTCCCCGCACGCGGCTCTGAGCACGGCCACGGCCTTTTTCAGCTGGTCCATGGGGATGTTGAGGGCGGGGAGGAGGCGGACGCGGTCCTTGGCGGTGAGGCAGAGGACGCCGTTTTCGATGCACTTCGCGACGACCTCGCGGGCGGGCTTGACGGTCTTGATGCCGATCATGAGGCCCAGGCCGTTGACGGCCTCGACGCCGGGCGCGCCGGTGAGTGCATCGAAGATATAAGCGCTGCGCTCGCGGACGCCGGCGAGGAGGGCCTCGTCGGTGCGGCCCAGGATGCTGACGCCGCCGGCGCAGGCGGCGGGGTTGCCGCCGAAGGTGGAGCCGTGGTCGCCGGGGGCGAACACGTCCTGCACCTTTTCGCCCAGCAGGCACGCGCCGATGGGCAGGCCGCCGCCCAGGCCCTTGGCGGTGGAGACGATGTCGGGCTTGAGGTCGTAGCACATGTAGGCGTAGAGCTGGCCGCTGCGGCCGTTGCCGGTCTGGACCTCGTCCACGGCCAGCAGCACGTCGTTTTCGGCGCAGAACTGCGCGAGCGCGTCGGTGAAGGCCCTGTCCAGCGGCACCACGCCGCCCTCGCCCTGCACGCACTCGATGAGCACGGCGGCGATCTTCGTGGTCGCGGCCAGCGCCTTCAGGCTATCCATGTCGCCGGGAGCGATGTGGGCGAAGCCGGGGGTCAGGGGCTGGTACAGCTCGTGGTAGTGGTCCTGACCGGTGGCGGACAGCGTGGTCAGCGTGCGGCCGTGGAAGCTGTTTCGGAGGGTCACGATGGTGTAGCAGTCGGGGCCGTGCTTCTCGGCGGCGTACTTCCTGGCGGCCTTGATGAGGCACTCGTTGGCCTCGGCCCCGGAATTGCCGAAGAACACCCGCTTCATGCCGGTGCGCTCACAGAGCATCTGGGCCAGCCTGGCGCAGGGCTCGGTGTAGTATAGGTTGGAGGAATGGGGCAGCTTCTTCAGCTGCTCGGTCACGGCCTCCAGCCAGGCGTCGTCGGAGATGCCGAAGCCGTTGACGGCGATGCCGCTGCCCAGGTCGATGTATTCCTTGCCGTTTTCGTCCCAGACCAGCGAGCCCTTGCCCTTCACGAGCTGCACCGGGAAACGGGCGTAGGTGTGCGCGATATAGGTGTTGTCGATCTGCTGAATATTAGACATTGCTGTAGCCTCCCTTGACCATGGTGCCCGCGCCCTCGTCGGTGAGGATCTCCATGAGGATGGAGTGGGGCACCCGTCCGTCCATGATGATGACCTTGCGGACGCCCTTCATGATGGCGTCCACGCAGCATTCGACCTTGGGGATCATGCCGCCGGAGATGACGCCGTCGTCCCGCAGCTTGGCGGCCTCCAGGATGGTCATCTCCCGAATCAGCGTGGCGGGGTCGTCCTTGTCCCGCAGGATGCCGGGGATGTCCGAGAGCATGATGAGACGCTCGGCGTTCAGCGCCCCGGCCACGCAGGCGGCGGCGGTGTCGCCGTTGATATTGTAGGCGTTGCCCTGCTCGTCGCAGCCCAGGGTGGAGATGACGGGGATGTAGCCCTTCTCCAGCAGATCCAGCACCGGCTGGATATTCACGCCGGTGATCTCGCCCACGTAGCCCAGCCGCTCGTCCTTGACCTTTGCCTCGATCAGCCGCCCGTCCATGCCGCAGATGCCCATGGCGTTGCCGCCCTTCATCTCCAGCAGGTTCACCAGCGTCTTGTTGATCTTGCCCGCCAGCACCATCTGTACGATGTCCACCGTCTCGCGGTCCGTCACCCGCAGGCCGTCCACGAACACGGCTTCCTTGCCCAGGCGCTGCATCGTCTCGCTGATCTCCGGCCCGCCGCCATGGACCAGCACCACCTTTACGCCGATCAGCCACAGCAGGACGATGTCCTCCATCACCTGCTGCTTCAGCTGCTCGTTCACCATGGCGTTGCCGCCGTACTTGATCACCACGATCTTGCCGTTGTACTGTCTGATATACGGCAGAGCCTGGGTCAATACCTCCGCCCGCTCGGCGTTGGAGAAAGTTTTATCCATACGTTTACACCTTTGTCTTTTTCTTAGGGAGTAGGGAGTAGGCAGTAGGGAGTAGGGGAGGGGCGGCGGAGGCTGGGACTTCTGCCGGGAGGGGTTCGTCCGCGGCATGTTTCCGCGGGGAAAACGACCTCTCAGTCACGCTTTGTGTGACAGCTCCCCTGGGAGAGGAGCCGAGAATGAGGTTTGGTCTTCGGAAAGAGGCAGAGAAGGAGGTCATTCCTCCAGGTTTTCCTGGAGCGTATTGAGAACGGGTCAGCCCCCTTGGCTCCCCTTCCAGGGGAGCTGTCGCGCGAAGCGCGACTGAGAGGTCGTTCCTATGCCTATCTATACCGCTTTCATTCCGACAGAACGCCATAACCCCTGCCGTAGCTCCCCCTACTCCCTACTCCCTACTGCCTACTCCCTACGAATCAAGTCCTATAGTCCCCGTTGATCTTCACGTAGTCGTAGGTGAGGTCGCATCCCCAGGCGGTGGAGGAAGTCTCGCCGCTGTTGAGGTTCACCAGTATCTCGATCTCCTTTTCCAGGAGGATCTCCTTGGCCTTTTCCTCGGAGAAGGGGATGCCCGCGCCGTTTTTGCAGACCGGGATGACGCCCTTGGGGGATTTGAAGGCCACGTCCACGCGGTTGACGTCGACGTCGGCCCCGGAATAGCCGATGGCGCACAGCACCCGGCCCCAGTTGGCGTCCGCGCCGAACATGGCGGCCTTCAGCAGGGAGGAGCAGACCACGCTCTTGGCCACGGTCCGGGCGGTCTGAATATCCGCCGCGCCGGTGACCACGCACTCCAGCAGCTTGGTCGCGCCCTCGCCGTCCCCGGCGATCATGCGGCACAGGTGGACGGTGACGGTGTTCAGCGCGGCCATGAAGGCGTTGAAGTCGTCGCCCTCGGCGGTGATTTCGGGATTGCCCGCCAGCCCGTTGGCCAGCACCGTCACCATGTCGTTGGTGGAGGTGTCGCCGTCGATGGAGAGCATGTTGAAGGTGGCCTGGATGTCGGTGGACAGAGCTTTTTTCAGCATGGCCGGGGCGATGGCGGCGTCGGTGGTCAGGAACACGAGCATGGTGGCCATGTTGGGATGGATCATGCCGCTGCCCTTGGCGATGCCGCCCAGACGGCAGGTCCTGCCGCCCAGCTCAAATTCCACGGCCACCTCCTTGAGCACGGTGTCGGTGGTCATGATGCCCTCGGCGGCTTCCGCGCTGCCCTCGGTGCTGAGGTGCTCCGCCAGCTCGGGGATGCCCGCCGCGATGGGCGCGATGTCCAGCGGCTGGCCGATGACGCCGGTGGAGGCCACCACCACGTCCTCGGGCGCGATGCTCAATGCCTGTCCCGCCAGGGCGCACATCTGCTCGGCGATCTCCAGGCCGTTGGCGTTGCAGGTGTTGGCGTTGCCGCTGTTGCAGATCACCGCCCGGGCGATGCCGTTTTCCAGGTGGGCCTTGGTCACCGTCAGCGGCGCGCCCTTGACCAGGTTGGTGGTGTAGACCGCCGCCGCCGAGGCCGGGACCTCGGACAGGATCAGCGACAGGTCCTTCTTGCTGTGGTTCTTGCGGATGCCGCAGTGGACGCCCGCCGCCTTGTAGCCCTTCGCGGCGCAGATGCCGCCGTCGATCAATTTCATCATATCATTGCCCTCCCAGGATGAGGCCGGTGGTTTCATCCACCCCCATCAGGATGTTCATATTCTGGATCGCCGCGCCGGAGGCTCCCTTGCCCAGGTTGTCGAACCGGGCGGTGAGCAGGGCGCGTTCGTCTGTGCCGTATACGGTGATCTCCATGTCGTCCCGGCCGCTCATGGCCGCCGCGGACAAAAAGCCGCCTTCGTCGGTCCCCTCCGCATAGCGTATGACCGGGCCGGGGTAGGCCGCGCGGTAGGCCGCTTTGACGGCCTCGACGTCGGTGTCAAACAGCTGCACGGACACCTCCATGCCGCTGTAGAAGTCGGCCACGATGGGGGAGAACCCCGGAAGATTTGAAAGCCCGCAGACGTGGGCCATCTCCTTCAGATGCTTGTGCTGCTGACCCAGCCCGTACTGACGGGGCGCGGACAGCAGCGGGGATCGGTCGGGGGCCCCGTACTCCGCGATCATCTTCTTGCCGCCGCCGGAGTAGCCCGTCAGCGAAAAGCAGCCCAGCCTGGCGTCTGCGGACACGAGGCCCGCCTTCACCAATGGGGCGATCAGCGCGATGAAGCCGCTGGCGTGACAGCCCGGATTGGCCACCCGCTTCGACGCCGCCACCTTCTCCCGCTGTCCGGCGAGCTCCGCCATGCCGTAGGTCCAGCCCGCCGCCGTGCGATGGGCCGTGGAGGTGTCGATCACCGCGGTGTCCGGGTTCTCGATCATGCCGACGGCATCCTCCGCCGCCGCGTCCGGCAGGCACAGAAAGGCGATGTCCGCCTCGTTCAGCGCCGCCCTGCGCGCCGCGGGGTCCTTGCGCACCGCCTCGTCAAGCGTGATCAGCGAGATGTCCGCCCGGGCCTCCAGCCGCTCCCGGATGCGCAGTCCCGTGGTCCCCGCGCTGCCGTCGATAAATACCTTCATGCGTTTCGCATCTCCGTATTCAAAATATGCGTCCATTATACGCGCATATACGGCGAATTTCAAGTTAAAAATGTATACTTATGCGTTAACATATTAGCACAAGGGAGAAGGGAACAGGCAACAGGCAACAGGGAACAGGGGAACGGGGGCCGAGGGAACAGGCAACAGGAGAACCGCGGTCGTTGTTTAGAATGAGGGAAAAGGGAAAAGGAATAGCGGCTGCCGCGCGCCCAATACCGAGATATAACTTACTGCCTGGCGGGCGGCCACCCCTACGTGACCGGGCTATTTCAATTCCCAATTCCCAATTCCCAATTCCCAATTTCCAATTCTTCCCGCCAATATCCCCTGCTTGCGGCAGCTCTAAACTACAACATACTACGTCCCCGCCTCGCGCCTCCAAAATCGCCAACATCATTAACCGGAAATAAACTCAATCTCGTCATGGGTATGCTACAATAGAGAAAGCGAAAAATGGGAGAATCATCGCATGGCTAAGAAGAATCAGGGAAAGACGCCCAGGAAGCTGACCAAGGCGGAGCGCATTCGCAAAAAGCGGATGAAGCGGGCCGCGTGGCGGACGGGTCTGTCGGTTTTGACGGTGCTGGGCGTGGTGCTTGTGGGCCTGCTGTGCGCGGGCTACGCCGGGTTCAGGGGTCCCTCGCCCACGGTGGGCGACGCGCTGACGATGTCGATGCTGGAGACCAGCGCGCTGAAATTCGTGCCCCGCATCTACTACAGCGCCGCGGAGATGGACGCCATCATCGCCCGCAACGCGGTGGACACCGGCGACAGCGACACCGACACCTCCATGATCGTCATCACCAAGCCTACCCCCACCCCGGACCCCAACGCCGTGGTGGAGGTCGAGCCCGTCGTGGAGGCCACTCCCGCGCCCACCCCGGTGCCGGAGAACCTGATCTCCGCGGAGGACGGCATCGAGATCTACGCCGTGCAGGGCGGCACCTACACCGGCTTCATGATGGTGGTGCTGGACCCCTCCCGGGTCACCTGCGGCACGTGCAGCGAGAGGTTCAGCCGCAAGGCCGGCTTGCAGCTCAAGGACATCGCGGCGCGCTACGACGCCGTCGCGGCCATCAACGGCGGCGGCTTCGAGGACTCCGGCGGCTCCGGCAACGGCGGCATGCCCATCGGCCTGGTGATCTCCGAGGGCGAGGTCATGCACACCGGCGGCGACTCCGGCAGCTTCTACGCCACCGTGGGCTTCAACCAGGACAACGTCATGATCATCAGCAAGATGTCCGCCAGCGAGGCCCAGCAGAAGGGCATCCGCGACGCCATCACCTTCGGGCCCCGGCTGATCGTCAACGGCGAGCCCGCCAGCGTCAAGGGCCAGAGCTCCGGCCTGAACCCGCGCACCGCCATCGGCCAGCGCGCGGACGGCGCGGTGCTGATGCTGGTCATCGACGGGCGTCAGGCCTCCTCCCTGGGGGCCACCTACTCCGATCTCATCAAGGTCATGCTGCAATACGGCGCGGTCAACGCCATCAATATGGACGGCGGCTCCTCCTCGCTGATGTACTATAAGGGCGATTACCTCAACAGCGGCGTGGTCCTCACCGGCTCCCGGAACATGCCCACGGCGTTTATTGTACGGTAGGGAGTAGGCAGTAGGCAGTAGGGAGTAGGGAGAGCGGCGGCAGAGCGCTTCTTTCTCCTGCGAACAAGGGCGTCCGCTATACGTGCAGCCCTCGAGACGACGGGTTTTGATTGGCCATTCCCTTTACTCATTAAAGAGCAGGGGAGCGGCGGGGAAACCTTTCTTTCTCTTCTCAGCGCGAGACTCCGCGATACGCGCGGGCTCTCAAACGGCGCTGTATATTTTGCCGTAACTCCCCCTACTCCCTACTGCCTACTCCCTACTGCCTACTCCCTACTCCCTACTGCCTACTCCCTACTCCCTAATACGGAGGTATTCATGAGCAAGAAGAAAAAGCGCCTGCTGGACAGCAGGTTTTACAGGATCTATTTCACCCTTCTGGGCGCGGCGCTGGCGCTGATCCTGGTGGGCACGGTGTGGCTGATGGGGTATCTGCGGGACGTGGAGGCGGCCCAGCCCATCTACGTGGCCCGGGACGTGGCGCGGCTTTTTGAGCAGAAGGACTTTGCGGACCTCTACGCCCTGGACAGCGCCGCCCAGCGGGTGGCCGAGGGCGACCGGGCGTTCTACGTGCAGAGCCTGAGCGACATCGCCGCGGGCAAGACCGTGGCCTGGTCGGAGGGCTTCTCCGACGCCGAGGACGAGCGGGTCTACAATGTGACCCTGGACGGCGAGCGCTTCGCCAGCTTCACGCTGGTGCCCAGCGGGCGCACCACCCCCCGCGGGCGCAAGCTGTGGACCCTGGGCTACGTCACCACCAACGTGGCGCTGGCGCAGCCCACCCCGGAGCCCACGCCCGAGCCCACCCCGGAGCCCGTGACCACCTACCCGGTGCGGATCACCGCCCCCAGGGACTATGTGGTCACCGTGGACGGCACGCAGCTGACCATCGACAACGCCGCCTTCTCCGAAAAGCCCCTGTACGAGGACGACTTCCTGCCCGAGGGCGTGGCCAACCCGGTGTTCGTCACCTATGAATACGGCGCGCTGACCCCGAATCCCCAGGTGGCCGTGGCGGACATGATGGGCACGCCCCAGGCGCTGAACCAGACCGACGAAAACGCCTATGACTGCCCCCTGCCCCAGAGCGCGGCACTCCAGAGCCAGTACGTCGACGCGGCCCTGTCCCTGGGCAAAAAGATCGCCAACTTCACCTCCAAGGACGGGTCCAAGGACGCCATCCTCAAGTACTGCGCCAAGGATTCCCCCGCCCGGGAGAAGTTCAACAACCTCTCCAACCAGTACGCCACCCCCCACTCCGGGGTGACCTTCCAGAACGAGAGCGTGGGCGAGTTCTACGACCTGGGCAACGGCGTGTTCACCTGCCGCGTCACCTTCGACTACCTGCTCAACACCAAGGTCGGCGTCCAGACCGACCCCACCGCCTACACCTTCTGCATCATCCAGCAGGGCGATACCGTGAAGCTGTACAACCTCCTGATGCGGTGAGCGATAAAAGCGCCTGCCATACCGGATGTGCCGGTGTGGCAGGCGCTTACTTTTTTATCTCATGACTGTTCGGTACGAATTGATATGCATAAAGCTGTAGGGAAGTATGACCAGGGTTATGCACCAGGGCAGAAACACTTCCAGCTCACGCCCGCGTGATGTGCAGCGTGCAGGAGGTCGGGCCGGTGTAGTTTTGCTCGGCGTCGAACTCGTCGGCGGAGGTGCAGATGAAGGCGGTGAGCCAGATCTCGCTGACCTCCTTGATCTTCCTGCCGCAGGTGAGCTTGATGGATGTGATGAGGGTGTCGTCCTTCATCTTCTTGATGTGGGAGTAGGACTTGTGCGGCTCGCGGTGGTAGTCGTCGTAGAGCCAGCACTCGATGTACTCGGTGTGCTGGATGTGGTCGGGGGAGAGCATGGTGTATTTGACCTCGCTGCCGTCCTCCAGGGTGTAGCGCAGGGTGAAGCCGATCTTGCACTTGTCGGCGTCGGCGTAGCGCGTCCAGCAGCCGCCGAAGATGTCGCCGAAGAAGTCGCCCTCCAGCCGGGCATCCTCCGAGGCGATGACCTCGAAGCTGCCGATGTCCTCGTCCTTCTTCCACTTCGCCGAGAATTCGTCTCCCATCCGCACGCGGGGGGAGTAGCTCTTGCCCTCGGGCTGGTAGAAGGACACCGCCTCCGGCACGTCGCCCCGGTCCGGGGTGGGGCTGGGGGTGGGCTCCGGGGTGTCGGTGGGGATTGGCGTGGGCACGGGCGTGGCCGCGGCCGCGGGGGTGTCCGTGGGGGCCAGGGTCTCCAGGGCGATGGGCGCGGCTTCGTCCCTGGGCGCGGGCTTCAACAGCAGCGCCGCCGCCACCGCAGCCACCGCCAGCAGCGCGACCCCGCAGATGATCGCGATCCGCCGCTGCCGCCGACGCTTTCTCAACCGCGCCGCCTTCCGCTTCTGGGCGCGGGCCTTCTCTCTCTCCGTCATGGGCGCCTCCTGGAGTGTGATGTATCTTGATACAATTATACCGCATATTCAGGCAAAAGGGAACTGCTAATTTGAGGGAAAAGGCAACAGGGAAAAGGGAAAAGGAATGGCCCGAGCGCGCACATAAGGTGATGCGCCGCCCGCCGGGTTGTACGTATCGTATCGGGCGCGCGGCAGCCGCTATTCCTGTTCCCTGTTGCCTGTTCCCTTTACCCCGTTGCCTGTTGCCTGTTCCCTTTACCCTGTTGCCTGTTCCCTCGAAATCTCCTCAATCATCTCCCCGCCCCGCCGTATCATGTAGAGCGCCATACACAGCTCGCTCAGGCAGACGATGCCGCCGGTGACGGCGACCATGACGCGCTGGAAGAAGATGTCGTCGCCGAAGCGCTCGATGAGGGCGGTCTCCAGGGCCAGCATGGATACCATTGCGGCGGTCATGGAGATGGCCCTGGCCGCGGAGCGCAGGGGATCGGCGCGGCGGTGGGTGACGGCCAGCTTGACGCCGGCGCTGATCAGGGCCCCGAAGGCGTAGGCGGCCATCAGGTAGATCAGCGGGCCGGGATAGTGGAACGTCCCCCGCCTGGTCAGCAATCGCGCCACCATGCCGCCCAGCACGATATTCATCCCCAGCAGCACGATACCGCAGGTCCGGTAGCGACGCCAGCCCGCTGCGGCATCCACGCCCCTGATCGTGGGCTTTGCCACCAGAAGGCGCAGCCCCGCCAGCAGCAGGTAATAGCCACCCAGATAGCGCAGCCACTCCGACCGCAGCGCGATCCCCGCAATCAGCTTCACCAGGGCGCAGATCACGTTCCAGCCCATGGACAGGCACAGCAGCGCCCCCGCCCGGAAGTCCGGGTCCTGCCTGAGCAATATCCCAAGGGGCGAGGTCTGAAGCCAGATATATGCCTTTGATTTATGTAATTTCTCCCGCGCCGCGCCGTAAACCCGGGTCAGCGCCGTCACCAGCACCACCAGGCCGTATGCCGACAGCTGATAGGCCAGGTGGTCCAGCACCGCCGGGGTGTCGTGGCTCAGCGCGTAGGCCAGCAGCAGAAACCCCGCCGCCGCCACCGCGAACGACCATCCCACCGGCAGAAAAAATATCCGCCGCAAAACCCGCTTGACCTTGTCCATGCAAGACCACCTTCGTAAGTGCTTCGGAGCTGGGAGAGAAAGACTGGATTATGGGCAGGTGACGCCTGAATTGAGAATTGAGAATGGAAAATGGAGAATGGAGAATGGATGTGGAAATCCTTTCGGATTTCTTTGACTAAAAAGACCGTTAGGCTTTTGGATTCCCGTCCAGGCTCCCGTCCAGGCTCCCTCTCCGAGGGAGCTGTCAGCCGCAGGCTGACTGAGGGAGTCATCCCTGGGCGACTGAATGTTACCTTAAATAAAACAAATCCGCAGGATTTGTACCACCATTCTCCATTTTCCATTTTCCATTCTCAATTCTCAATTCAACCGCTTTCCCACCCTCATTTCCGCTTACTGTGAATTCTATCATTATCCCGCCGTCCCTGTCAACCATCGAAGCCCAGGGAGATCTTGACGGCCTCGCTGACGCGGGCCATGACCTCGGGGCGGAGGGTACCGATGCGCTCCCGGAGGCGGCGCTTGTCCAGGGTGCGGATTTGTTCGGCCAGCACCACGCTGTCCTTGACCAGGCCGGTGCCCTCGCAGGCGATGGGCACGTGGGTGGGCAGGCGGGCCTTGTTCAGCTGCCCGGTGACCGCCAGCACGATCACCGTGGGACTGTGGCGGTTGCCCACGTCGTTCTGTATCACCAGCACGGGGCGTATGCCGCCCTGCTCCGACCCCACCACCGGGTCCAGGCAGGCGCTGTAGAGATCGCCTCGTGAAATCATGCCATCACGCTCCGCATACATCGTATGCTCCATCGTATGCGCCCCCGCGACAGGGGGTGCGTAGAGCGTCGTGTTCATAGCTTGCTCCTGACTTCATTGAATGATATTGGGGACGCGGGAAGCGGAGTGCTGAACAGTGCGCTGACGCGCTTTCCATTCCCTGCTGCTGCCCGCTTCCTATATAAGATGTGATTCGTCGCCGTCACATCACAAACGCCCCTTCGCCATCGCTGACCACCTCCATCAGCTCCCGCTCGACGCCGGTCATGGCGTCGATGTAGGCGAGGAAGGTGGACGTGCCGTCGGTGGCGGTGACCTCGTAGCAGAGGAACTCCGCGCCGTTTTGGGGGATGACGCACAGCCGGGCGTCCACGGGGGTGAGCGCTGTGCCCAGGCGCTGGGCGGCGTCGGAGGCGGACAGCGCGGGCAGGGCCAGGGTGCGGTCCACGTGGTTCATCAGGTAGCCCGCGGGCTCAAGGCCGATGACCGTGCCGTCCCGCAGGGACACCTGGACCTTCACCAGGTCGGGATAGAGCACCACGCCGTTTAGCACCGGGGCGAAGTTCACCGTCAGGATGCCGCCGAACTGGCTGTAGTAGCTCATCTCCGCCGGGCCATAGCCCCGGGATATGAGGAAGGCCTCGGCGGCGTCCACAGCCTCGGCGGGGGAGAGGCTGACCTCCTCCACGTCGGATTCGCACAGCAGATAAAGCGTCTGTCCGCCCCGCTTCGTCACCCCGGCGCTCATGCGGTAATCGCCGTAGCGCACCTCGTATTCATAGCACGCCACCGGCGCGTTCCCCTCCCCGGTCAGGACGATTGCCAGGGGCTGCTGGCTGCCGATGAACGCCGCCAGCGCCGCGCGGGCCTGGGACTCGGTCACCTCGGGAAGGCCCTCGAGGGTCCTGTAGTCCCCGTCGGTCCTGCCGTCGGAGAAGGGCCCGTCGTAGAGCAGCACCGGGTACTCCCCGGCGGGATTCGTCAGGGGGTAGAGCGTGGCGTCGTCGGCAATGTCCTCGGTGAACACCGCCTCGCCCCGCTCATAGCGGTCCAGCAATCGCGCCAGCCCCACCGAGAAGGACGCCGCCGCCTCGGACAGGCTCTCCAGCGTCGCCCGGTCCTCCGGGGTCACGCTCCCGCCCGACGCCAGCTTCTCCGACAGCGCCTGCGAGAAGTCCCCGGCCTGGTTGATGAACTTGAGGGTGGCCGACACCGTGTCCTGCTGAAGCGGCAGCAGCGCCAGGTTGCTCATGGCGCCCTGGGCCTGGAGCGCGGCCTCGTTCAGCAGCGCCTGCCGCTGGCCCGCCTCCCCGGCCACCAGCAGCTTGCGGAAGTTCACCGCCAGGCCTTCGGTCAGCTCGCAGGTCTCGTAGAACGCCTTCTGCGCCACCGCGTCCAGCCGGGCGTTGGCCTCCGCCAGCTGCCGCGCCTGGGCCGTGGCAAAGACCGTCACCGCCGCCAGCAGCATCGCCAGCGTCACCAGCCCCGCCCGCGCCCAGTCGCGATCCCGCAGGGCCTCGGGAAGATGTATGGTTTGCATTTCCGGAGCTTCACCCCTTTCCTGTCTGGTTCAACAAATTGGGATTTGACGAATGAAAAATGAGGAATTAGGAATGAGGAATTAGGAATTATCGGGCGACCATTGTGGCCGCCCCTACAACGCGCGGCAGCTGCTATTCATTCCTAATTCCTAATTCCTCATTCCTAATTCTCCCCGTCAAATCCCCGTTTATCGAGGCATGACTGAACAACGTTCACACCGCGAACCTGTGGTTCCCGATCACGGTCTTGACGGTGCGGGTGCGTATCCACTGGTCGCTGGTGGCCTTTGGGTTGTAGTAGTAGAGACAGCCGCCGGTGGGGTCCCAGCCGTTGAGGGCGTCCCGGGCGGCGCGAATGGCCGTGGCGTCGGGGGTGTTGTTGATGGAGCCGTTGGAGACGCAGGAGAACGCCCCGGACTGGTAGATCACGCCGGAGATGGTGTTGGGGAAGGAGGCGCTGGACACCCGGTTCAGCACCACCGCCGCCACCGCCACCTGGCCCTTGTAGCTCTCGCCCCGGGCCTCGGCGTAGACCAGCCTGGACAGCAGCCGGTGGTCGGCGGAGATCACTCCCGCCGAGGCCGCCGTTGAGAGGCCCGACAGCGTCACTCCCATGGCCTTCGCCGTGGCGGGGCCCACCCGGCCGTCGGCGGTCAGGCCGTTTTTGCGCTGGAACGCCACGACCGCCGCGCGGGTCTTTTCGCCGTATTTGCCGTCCGCGGTCCCGGACAGGTAGCCCCACTGGATCAGCTTCTGCTGCACCTTCGTCACCGCCGCGCCGCTGGAGCCCACCTCCAGCACCGCCGCCGCCCGCGCCGTCAGCGCCAGCGTCAGCAGCACGGCCAGACCGAGCATCACCTCGCGCTTCACGAAGCCTCACCCCCGAACAGTCCCCTGAGCCACTCCCAGAGGATCGAATAGCAGGGCGCGTCCTCCAGGGCCGCCGGGTCGCACAGGGACGGGTACAGCACGCACCACCAGTTGTGGCCCTCTCCGGCCCCGATCACCACCCGCAGGGCGCGATACCTTCCCGCGGGCACCGTGACATCGCCATACTGGCGCTCCGGGAAGTCGAACACTCCCGTCATGCAGCGCACCGGCCCCAGGTAGCCCCCGGCTCGCGCCCCGTCCTTCGCCGCCGCGGCGAGGGAGGGCAGCGCCGCGTTCACCGCCTCCCAGGCCGCGTCCGCGCTGTCCGCGCCCGCCAGCAGCGCCCGCGCCTCCGCGAGCACCGCGTCCCGCACCCGCAGCTTCAGCGCCTGCGCCGCCGCCGAGTCGTCCGCCGCCACCACGTGCAGCCGCACGTAGTCCGACGTCTCCGCCGCCGCCCCCGCGCACAGCGCCAGAATAAGTATTGCCAAAACAAAAAACCGACGATTCAGAACCATTCCTCCATTCAGCGTGGAATATGTTCCTATCGTCGGCAATTTTGGGGAAAATTATTCAGTTTTTGTGACTGTTCAGGCGCTCGCCACGCATCCGTTCATATTCTCCTGAGAAAATACAGTATCCAGCTGCAAGTCTCCCGCAGTCTGCCCCGGACGAAGCTCTTCACGTCCTTGGTGGAGGGGGCGGGGATGCCGGTGGCGGGAATGCCCTCGTCGCGGGCCTGCCAGAGGGCGCGGGTGAGGTGGTAGTCGCTGGTGCAGACGGCGGCAGTGGTCCATCCGCGCGCCTGCATGATGGTCCGGGCGTTGATGAGGTTCTCCCGGGTGTTGCGGGAGGTGTTCTCGGCGATGACGGCCGCCTCGGGTACGCCCTGAGCAAGCATCCAGCGGCGCATGGCGTCGGCCTCGGGCTCCGGCTCGTTTTTGCCCTGCCCGCCGCAGACGATCAGCACCGGGGCGACGCCCGCCCGCCAGGCCGCGAGCGCCGCCTCGCAGCGGTAGGTCAGCGCGTTGCTCATGCGCCCGTCCATCCAGACGTGCGCGCCCAGCACCAGTATGCAGTCCGATTTTTCCGCGTGAAAGTCCCGCCCCGCGCACAGGCACACGGCGGTCAGCACAGAGCCCCCCACCAGGGCCCCCAGCGCCACGCAGACGATCAGCAGCCGGATCAGCATGCGCCTCATGCCCGCATGATCTCAAAGCGCACGCCGGGCAGCCGCTTCTGCAGCTCGTCCAGCAGGTCGTGGCCGCTGTAATTCGCGGCGCGGCCCGCCACCAGCACCCGGCAGTGCTCGTTCTTGGCGGCGTATTCGATGGAGGCGATCACGTCGTCGGACCGGCGCACATACATCGACGCGCCGT
Organism: uncultured Eubacteriales bacterium; assembly: GCA_902799465.1. Classification (GTDB taxonomy): domain Bacteria; phylum Bacillota; class Clostridia; order Christensenellales; family Aristaeellaceae; genus UBA2862. The sequence continues at coordinate 3,153 of CADCAS010000061.1, read as the reverse complement.
GCTCCACCGACACCTTCAGCAGGTATTCCAGCGCCTCCGGCTCGTTCACAAACCCCAGCACGCTGCCGCCGCTCTGCACCACATGCAGCACGTTCAGCGGCAGACCTTCCGCACGGGCGATCCGCGCCCCGGCCACGATCAGCCGCTCGCAGTTCTTCTGCCCCGTCACGCATACCAGTACGCTCATGTATTGTACCTCGTTTTTGGAGTGGAGAGCTATTGTTTGAGTAACCAAGTGACAGTTCAGGCTGCCAGTCAATCCGGAATTTGGCGGGGGAGAATTAGGAATTGGGAATTGGGAATTGGGAATTAGGAATTATGAACGGCTCGGCTGCGTAGGGGCGGCGATGCGCCGCCCGCCGGGCATTACGCATTGTTTAGGTATTTGGCGGGCGGCTATTGACCGCCCCTACAGTGTGCGCGGCAGCCGCAATTCATTCCTAATTCCTAATTCCTCATTCCTAATTTCTAATTTTTAATTCCTGATTCTTCCCGTCAGATAACTCCACATTCAATATGTGCCTTCCGCACAGCTTCAGCCGCACGCTTGCGCCGGGTTCGGGGAAGGCTTGGCGCTTGGAGGCGTTGAGGTAGACGATGCGCTCGTCGCCGTCGGGGAGTTTGAGGATGACGGGCAGCACGCGCGCGCCGTCCTGGAGCTCGGGCTTTTGGGCGATGGAGACGATCTCCCCGGTCATCTCCCGGTTCAGGCCCTCACGCAGGTCCTGGAGGAAGCTCCGATAGCGCAGGCAGGGCAGCTGGCAGAAGGTGAAGGCGAACACCGCCGCCGCGCCCAGCAGACCCGACGCCGAGACGGCCAGCCACTTCACCCGAACGGCAAGGCCGACGATCATCAGCGCCAGCAGGCCGAGCAGCACCGGCGTCCACAGGAGCCAGTTTTTGCGCACGCGGCGGGCGATGTCGGCGTAGTCCTTCTCCGAGTACATGTCAATGGCCCTCTTTCGCCAGCTCCAGCACGTCCCAGATGCGCTGGAGGTCGTCGCCGTTGTAGTAATAGAGGGTGATCCTGCCGCTGTCGGTGGTGCCGTCCAGCTTCACCCGGGTGCCGAACAGCTCCCGCGCCATGCCCTCCAGCTCGCTGATCTGGGCGTCGCGGGGCACGCGAGGCTTGGGCGCGTCGGGCTTGACGGGCTGGGCGCAGATGCGCTCCAGCTGCCGCACGGACCAGCCCTGCTGCACCGTCAGATTGGCCAGCTGGATCTGGCGCTTGCGGTCCACGGTGACCAGCGCCCGGGCGTGGCCCGCGGAGAGCTTGCCGGATTTGAGGAGCTCCAGCACGCTGTCGGGCAGGGTCAGCAGCCGCAGCAGGTTGGCCACGGCGGGACGGCTCTTGCCCAGGCGTTTGGCGGCCTCCTCCTGGGTCAGGCCGGCCTCGTCCATCAGCTGGCGCACGCCCATGGCCTCCTCCACGGGATTCAGATCGTCCCGCTGGAGATTTTCGATCAGCGCCGCCTCCAGCCGCCGCTGGCCGTCCCAGTCGCGGACGATGGCGGGGATCTCGTCCAGCCCGGCCAGACGGGTGGCGCGGTACCGGCGTTCCCCGGCGATGATGGTGTAGCGCTCGCCGTCGGGCCTGACGATGATGGGCTGGATCACCCCCACCGCCCGGATGGAATCGGCCAGCTCCTGAAGCGCCGCCTCGTCGAAGGTGCGGCGGGGCTGGTCCCGGTTCGGGTCGATCAGCCGTATGGGCAGCATGCGCACCTCGTCCACCGGCGCCGCGGGGACCTCCGGCTCGGCCTGGTTCGCCTCCTGCGCCGCGGCTTCCTCCACCACGTCGCCCAGCAGGGCGCCCAGTCCCCGTCCCAGTCCGCGCTGTACTCTCTTGGCCATGATTGATTCTACCTCGATTCTTTGTTTTAGGGAGTAGGGAGTAGGCAGTAGGGAGTAGGGGAGGGGGCGGCATTTCGCCCGTCTCCGCTCCCATCCTTCTCGTCCGCGCAGCGTCGTTGCGCGAATGCAAGCAGATCGTTTTTAATGCCCATATCAACAAACGACATCGGGAAAGAAATACCGACATACTGCCGTTCTCCCCCTACTCCCTACTGCCTACTCCCTACTCCCTCACTTATTCCGCTCGATCAGCTCCGCGGCCAGCTCGCGGTATGCCTGGGTACCGGCGCAGCGGGCGTCGTAGAGGTGGATGGGGAGGCCGTAGCTGGGGGCCTCGCTCAGGCGGACGTTGCGGGGGATGACGGTGTCGAAGGCCTCGTCGCTGAAGTGGTTGCGCACCTCCTGGGCCACCTGGGCGCAGAGGTTCGTGCGGGCGTCGTACATGGTCAGCAGGATGCCCTCCACCTTGAGCTCGGGATTGAGCTTCATGCGCATCAGCTTGATGGTGTTCACCAGCTGGCCCACGCCCTCCAGGGCGTAGTATTCGCACTGTATCGGGATGAGCACGCTGTCCGCAGCGGTCAGGGCGTTGAGGGTCAGCAGGCTCAGGGAAGGCGGGCAGTCGATGAAGATGAAGTCGTAGTCATCCCTCAGCGGCTCCAGCGCCTTTTTCAAAAGCGTCTCACGGCCCTCCACCGACACCAGCTCGATCTCCGCGCCAGCCAGCTCGATGGCGGTGGGCATCAGGTGGAGCGCGCCGAAGCCCGTCTCCACGATGGCGTCCCGCGCGGGGGCGTCGCCCATCAGCACCTCGTAGACGGTGTTGGAGTCCGTGTCCGCCTTGCCCAGGCCGCTGGTGGCGTTGCCCTGGGGGTCGATGTCCACGATCAGTACCCGCTTGCCCGCCTCAGCCACCAGCGCGCTCAGATTCACGGCGGTGGTGGTCTTGCCCACCCCGCCCTTCTGGTTCGTCACAGCAATGATCTTCGCCAAATCACAGTCACCCAATCTATGGTTCTTTATTCCATTATACGCTATTTTATAACTGAGGGCAAGGGAAGATTTATTGAAACAATGGGGAAGGGGAGGGGAATGGAGAATGGAAAATGGAAAATGGAGAATGGCGGTGCAGATCCTTGCGGATCTGTTTGATTGAATGCCGGGGGATTGGAGGTTATGGGATCAATCGATTTGTATCATAAGAGCCTTTTCACTTTTTTCTGTAAATAGCTTCAAAACTGTGATAGAATAACAATATCACGGAGGTAAGGACATGGGCAGAAAAAGGAAAAGCGCACT
>CADCAS010000060.1 GCA_902799465.1 uncultured Eubacteriales bacterium | reverse complement strand
GGCTCCCCTTCCAGGGGAGCTGTCAGCCGTTAGGCTGACTGAGAGGTCGTCCCCCGCAGCCTGCCAAATCTCTGTTTGTCACAGGACTGAACAGTTACACGATATAACCACAAAAATCACCAACGGGAGCACAGACCATGAAGGATGAGCGTAAGAAGCGCGGCAGGAAGAGCGCAAAGAAAAAGCGGGCGCTGCGGCGTCGGCGGCGGATGGCACTGATTGCGGGATTTCTGGCGGCGGTGCTGCTGGCGATGGCCGTGAACGCCGCGCCGGGCCTGGCGGGCTACGCCTGGGGCGCGGCGGCGCTGGCGGCGGCGGTGGAGGCGATACTGCTGGCCCTGCGCAGGGGCGTCCCGGCGGGGCTGTACGTGCTCATCGGCGCGCTGTGCGTGGCGCTGGTCGCGCTGGGCGTGGCGACGCGGGACCTGGTGTTCGCGGATAAGGGCATCGTCCCCAGGGAGTCGCTGGTGACCGAGCTGACCGTCACGGACCGCTGGCCCGACCACATCGAGCGCTACACCGGCCTGGAGACGCTGGATCTGCGCAATTCCACCGTGACCGACTTCTCGCCGGTATTGCGCATGCGCTCCCTGCGGGCGCTGGACGCGCGGGGCAACGCGGCCTTCGACGAGGCGACCTATGCGGAGATTTCCGCGGCGCTGCCGGAGTGCGCGATCGACTGGAGCATGTCCCTGGCGGGCCGCTACTACGACAGCGGCACCACCGAGGTGGACCTCAGCGGCACCGGCCTGGACGCCGACGAGATCACAGAATTGCAGGCCGAGCATCCCGACATCGACTTCACCTACACCGTCCCCCTGATGGGCAAGGAGATCGACCCCGCGGCGACCGCCATCGACCTGCGCGGCGCGGAGACGGTGGACCCCGACGCCATCCTCGCGGCGCTGAGCCTGCTGCCCAACGCCAAACGGGTGGACCTGCGGGACGCGCCGGTGACGCTGGACGTGGCCGAGGCGCTGATGAACGGCTGCCCGGACGTGGAATTCAGCTTCACCTTCGCCATCCCCGGCGGCAGCATGGACAGCGACGCCGAGACGGTCACCCTCCCCGGCGGCACCTACGACGACCTCAGGACCGCCATGGGATTCATCCCCTACATGCCCAGGCTGCAATACCTGGACGCGCGGGCCATCGTCATGAACGCCAGCGAGCAGGAATCGCTGCGAAGCGACCCGGCCAGCGACAAGGTGCTCTACAACTTCACCGTCTACGGCCAGCAGGTCAACCTGCTGACCACCGCGCTCAACCTCGACAACGTCCAGATCGGCGAACGGGACACCGCGGAGCAGGTCTTTGCGGCGCTGCCCAACCTCCGGACCGTGTCGATGGTGGGCTGCGGGCTCACCCAGGAGGACATGATCGCGCTGTGCGAGGCCCATCCGGACATCCACTTCATCTGGGTGGTCCAGTTCGGCAAGTACCAGCTGCGCACCGACGCCACCGCCTTCACCACCAACCTGTACGCCGACAACAAGGACCACTACACCTCCGACACCTTCCGGGTGCTGAAATACTGCACCGACCTGCAAATGCTGGACCTGGGCCACTGCGACATCACCGACCTGGACTTCATCGCTCCCATGACCCATTTGAAGGTGCTGATCCTGGCCGACAACGAGATCACCGACATCTCCGTGCTGGCGGACAAGACGGAGCTGCAATACGCGGAGCTGTTTCTGAACAAGATCACGGACCTCTCCCCGCTGGCGAACAAGCCCGGGCTGCTGGATCTGAACATCTACTACAACCCCGTTCAGGACCTGTCCCCCCTGGCCACAGATACCGCGCTGGAGCGCCTCTGGCTGGGCCAGTGCGGCCTCCCCAACAGCCAGATCAATGCCATCAAGCAGGCCCTGCCCAACTGCAAGGTCAACGCCAAGGGCTCCTCCTCCACCGGCAACGGCTGGCGCGAGCACCGGCGCTATCGCACCCTCAAGGAGATGTACAGGACGGGGAGCTTCATACCGTTCACCTGAACGGGAATATGCCGGGCCGACGCCCGGCATATTCAGGGAGCAGGGAGCAGGGGAGTTACGGCACAGCACGGGCTATAACGTTTAGGAGCCGTGCAGAAATTATTCATACATTATGCTTGTCTGAATCCGCCATTGCGGCGCGTCGGTCAACGTGCCCCGGCACGCCTCCCTCCTCCGCCTTGCACTGACGAATTCATCCTTCGCATTCTGTATGAATAATTTCTGCACGGCTCCTTAGTCGGAATGGAAGCGGTACAGAAGGACAGGGAGACGACCTCTCAGTCACGCTTCGCGTGCCAGCTCCCCTGGCAGGGGAGCCAAGGAGGCTACCCGATCTCAATACCTTCCCTGAAAACCCGTAGGTTTGACCCCGTTCTCGACACCTTCCCGGATAGCCAAGAGACTCGACCCCATTCTCGGCTCCCCTCCCAGGGGAGCTGTCACGCAGAGCGTGACTGAGAGGTCGTTCTCCCAGCGGAAGCCTGCCGCAGACAAGCCCTCTCGGCAGAAGTTCAGACATCCCGCCGTTCTCCCCTACTCCCTACCGCCTACTCCCTACTCCCTAAAAAAAAGAGCAGCCTGCGCTGCTCTTTTTTTAACCCCCATCACTTCCCCAGCGCTGCCAGGTCGGACTGGCGGCCGCCGTAGAGGCCCATGGGCTCGGTGTGGACGATGGCCACGGATTCCACCTTGTAGCCGTTCTGGGCGACCTCCTCGTCCAGATAGGGCTGATGCTGGAAGTAGTTGGCGTAGGCGTCGCCGGCGTCCACGGCGCGGTTCTCCTCGGTATAGCCGGTGAAGACCTGGATGTCCAGGGTGATGTCCTTCTCGGCCAGGATCTGCTTGGCGATCTCGAGGATCTGGGCGTGGGGCGCGGGGGTGGCGGCGATGATCAGCTTGGCGCCGGCCAGGGCGGCGTAGTCCACGGAGGCGTCATAGCCGTCGGTGGGCTCGTCCACCACGGACAGCACCGCGCCGGCGTAGGTGTTTTCGATGTAGTCCTTCACCTGCTGGCTCTGCATGGCGGCCACCAGCGCCTTGGTCAGGTCGGCGTCCACGTTGTCGGAATGGACGGCGATGATGTTGGCGCGGGGCAGATACTTCTCCTCCACCTCGGTCAGCAGGGCCTTGTTGATCTCAAAGCCCGCGTCCAGGGCGTCCAGCACGAAGTTGGAGTTGATGACGGCGTAGTCCAGATCGGGCAGCATGTTCACCAGCTGGTCCGCGGGCAGCTCGTCGATGACCACGGTGTCGGAGATGACGTCCGCCTTGGTCGCGGTCTCGCCCGCGCCCTCGGCGATCTCGATGATGCCGTTGTCCTGGAGCAGCTGGAGCGCGCGGGCCTCGTTGGTGGTGTCGTCCGGCACGCCGATGTGGATCTCCGCCAGCGCGGAAACCGAGGAAACGATGAGCAGCGCCGCCACGACGACGGCCAGGAGCTTGCGAATATTCATGAAATGACCTCCCGAATGTGTTCTTTTGCCGCGCGGGGCATTTTCCCCGTCGGCGACCATGATGTATTGTAGCACCCCAAACCCCGTTTGTCCAATATCGGTTGCGGATATCGTGTTATAGATTATATCTATAACACGACGGATGGTTCAGGGAAATGCTTTTTGAAAAGACCTCTCGCAAAAAACCACCCGCCCCGGGCCTTGCGGCGGGTGGGGCGGGCTTTGCAATCCTCGATGGGAGATTACTTCTTGTAGAACGGGCCGTAGGTGGCGCAGGCGCGGTAGTCGGCGCCCTCCTTGTCCATGCCGAAGGCGTTCCAGCAGGCGGGGCGATAGATCTTCTCCGCGGGCACGTTGTGCATGGCCACGGGGATGCGCAGCATGGAGCAGAAGGTGATCAGGTCCGCGCCGATGTGGCCGTAGCTGATCGCGCCGTGGTTGGCGCCCCAGTTGCCCATGACCTCATAGGCGGTCTTGAAGGGGCTGCCCTCCTTGCCGTCGCAGCGGGGAGTGAACCAGGTGCAGGGCCAGGTGTAGTCGGTGCGCTTCCAGAGGATGTCGGTGACCTCGTCGGGCAGCTTCACGGTCCAGCCCTCGGCGATCTGGAGCATCGGGCCCAGGCCTTCGACCAGATTCAGGCGGATCATGGTGGCGGGCATCTCGCAGTCGGTCACGAAGCGGCCGGAATATCCGCCGCCGCGGAAGTAGCCCAGGTCGGCGTAGTTCCAGGTGGTGTGCTCCATGATGGCCTTCTGATCGGCCTCGGTGACCTCATACCAGGGCTTCATCACGCGGTTGCCCTCGGCATCCACGGCCTGGCCGTTGGCGTCCAGGCAGCACGCGCCGGAGTTGATCAGGTGGATGATGCCGCCGTTCTCCTTGGCCTTGCCCTCCAGGTCATAGCCGGTCACGCGCTTGACGGACTCGGGGGACCAGTAGGTGCGCACGTCGGCGAACATCTGGGCCTTGTTGGTCAGCAGCTTCATGAACATCATGCCCAGGCCGTTCAGAACGTCGTTCTCGGTGGCCAGCACGTAGGGCTCGCGGGCGCCGTTGTGGTCGAAGCTGGTGTTCAGCATGGCCTCGGGGAAGTCGCAGTTCGGATAGAAGTCGGTCCACTGGCGCTGGCCCTGGAAGCCGCCGGCGATGGCGTTGTGGCCGACCATTTCCTCCTCGCGGCCCTCGGGCAGGTTGGGATTGCCGTTCATGAGGTCCTTGATGATGAGGTACATCTTCAGGGTGAACTCCCAGTCCTTGTCCTTCTGCTCGCGGGAGCGCTGCAGGGCCTCGGGGTTCTTGTCGAAGCCTTCCTTGACGTACTTGTCCGCCCAGGCGCGCAGCTTCTTGTACTCCTCCTCGTCGTAGATGCCCTCGGTCATGCGGCGGATGATCTCCACCTCGTCCACGGACTCGACGCGCATGCCCAGGTACTCCTCGATGAACTTGCTGTCAATGATGGAGCCGCCGATGCCCATGCAGATGGAGCCGATCTGCAGGTAGCTCTTGCCGCGCATGGTGGCCACGGCCACGGCCGCGCGTCCGAACCGGAGCAGCTTTTCCTTGACGTCCTCGGGAATGACGGTGTCGTCGGCGTCCTGCACGTCATGGCCGTAGATGCCGAAGGCCGGCAGGCCCTTCTGGGCGTGAGTGGCCAGCACGCTCGCCAGATACACGGCGCCGGGACGCTCGGTGGCGTTCAGGCCCCAGACGGCCTTGATGGTGTTGCGATCCATGTCCATGGTCTCGGAGCCGTAGCACCAGCAGGGGGTCACGGTCAGGGTGATGGCGACGCCCTCCTTGCGGAACTTCGCCTCGCAGGCGGCGGTCTCGGCCACGCGGCCGATGGTGGTATCGGCGATGACGACCTTCACGGGCTCGCCGTTGGAGTAGCGCAGGTTCTCCTCAAACAGCCTGGCGGCGGACTTGGCCATGTTCATGGTCTGGTCCTCCAGGCTCTCGCGCACCTTCAGGGGGCCGCGGCGGCCGTCGATGACGGGGCGGATGCCGATGACGGGATAATCGCCGATATAACGATTCTGAGCCATAGTAATCAATCCTCCTTAAAATTGCCGTCATTTTCACCAATACCTCTGACGGCTTTTCAATCATTTCTAATATAACATTGATTCTGCCGTGTGTATTGTGTTATGCTGGCAAAAAATAGGACGATATTCACTTTTCCCAACCGATATTGCGGTTTTGGGCGGGAAGGTGTATAATGGAGGTATTCTCGGGGAGAGAAAAGGCAACAGGGAAAAGGGAAAAGGGGAACGGCTCGCGCGATCTGCTGTCAGCGTATTGGAGAGGATGTGGGTTCATGGGGCAAGAGCGTGTGGAAGACTATAAGGATCTGTTTGTGTGGAAACGCGGAATGGAGCTGGTCCAGGCCGTCTACAGGGTCGCCAGACGGCTTCCCAAAGATGAAATCTTTGCATTGTCCAGTCAAATTCGCCGCGCCTCGATATCCATCCCGTCCAACATCGCGGAAGGCTATGGACGATCCTCGCCTGCCGACTACAAACGCTTTCTATCCATTGCCCGTGGTTCCGCTTACGAGGTAGAGACGCAGCTTCTATTGTGTGTAAGTCTGAATTATGTTTCTCAGGCTGAAGTTGAGACTGCCATCAAACTCGTCAATGAAATCATTCGGATGCTCAACGTTCTCATCCCCAAGGTGAACGGATAGCACTGTGGTCGCGCTGAGCTATTCCTTTTCCCTTTTCCCTGTTCCCTTTTCCCTGAGTTATTCAGGAGGTTGGTAACATGAACAAACGTATCCTGTCCGCCGCGGGAGCCCTCTTGCTCATGGGGCTGCCGGGCTTTGCCGAGGGATCGGGCTTTCTGGACGGGGTGTCCCGGGTGAACGACGCCGTGAACGGCGTGGTCTGGGGCGCGCCGGCGCTGATTCTGCTGGCCACCGTGGGCGTGCTGATGACGGTGCTGACCGGGGTGTTCCAGCTGACCCACTTCAGGCACTGGATGCGCCACACCATCGGCGCGGTATTTCTGGACAAGCACGTCACCAGTCACACCGACGACAAGTCCATCTCCCAGTTCCAGTCGCTGTGCACGGCGCTGGCGGGCACCGTGGGCACGGGCAACATCGTGGGCGTGGCCGGGGCCATCATGACCGGCGGCCCGGGCGCGGTGTTCTGGATGTGGCTCATCGCCTTCTTCGGCATGATGGTGAAGTATTCCGAGACGGTGCTGGGCATCTACTACCGCAAGCGCAACAGCCACGGCGAGTGGTCCGGCGGCGCGATGTACTACCTGCGCGACGGCCTCGGCGGCTTCAGGGGCTGCAAGGGGCTGGGCAAGGCGCTGGCGGCGCTGTTTGCGCTGTTCTGTCTGATCGCCTCCTTCGGCATCGGCAACATGACTCAGGTCAACTCCATCTCCGGCAACCTCCAGGTCAGCTTCGGCATCCCCACCTGGGTCACCGGCCTGATCGTGTGCGCCATGGTGGGCCTGGTGGTGGTTGGCGGCCTCCAGCGCATTGCCTCCGTCACCGAGAAGATGGTGCCCATCATGGTGATACTCTACGTCATCGGCTCCATCGTCATCCTCTGCATCCACATCGACCGCGTGGGCGCGGTGTTCTCCGCCATCTTCAAGGGCGCGTTCGCCATGAAGGCCGCGGGCGGCGGCATCGTGGGCTACGGCATCAAGCTGGCCATCGAGCAGGGCATGAAGCGCGGTGTTTTCTCCAACGAGGCCGGCCTCGGCTCCTCGGTCATGGTCCACGCCAACGCCAACGTCAAAGAGCCCGTCCGGCAGGGCATGTGGGGCATCTTCGAGGTGTTCGCCGACACCATCGTCGTCTGCACCCTCACCGCCTTCACCGTGCTGTCCTCCGACCTCATCGACCTCAACACCGGCGCCATCGTCGAGAGCTGGAACGGCATCACGCTCACCAAGGCCAACCTGGTCAACACCGCCTTCGCCATGCGGTTCGGCTTCATCGGCTCGGCCTTCATCGCCCTGTCCATCTCCCTGTTCGCCTTCTCCACCGTGCTGGGCTGGGTCCACTACGGCACCAAGTCCACCGAATACCTGCTGGGCGAGAAGCACACCATCCCCTATCGCGTGCTCTACGTCCTCCTCGCCTTCGGCGGCGCGGTCATGGGCGACAACCTGGCCTGGAACCTGGCCGACACCTTCAACGGCCTGATGATGATTCCCAACCTCATCGGCGTCATCGCCCTCTCCGGCGTGGTCACCAAAATCACCCGGAATTACATTGCCCGCACCTTCCACGGTTCCCGGGAAAAGCCGATGCTGTCGGCCTTTGAAGAGGAATAGCATAAACAGACGAATGAGCCGCAATCCTGCGGCTCATTCGTCTGTTTTAATGTCTATTGCGCGTGCCTTGTCCCCGCCGCGATCATCCGCTCCGCGGCCTCGCGCATCGCCGGGCTCAGAGGCGGGCAGTCCTCGTCGTATTCCACGGGACGCCGGGCGGCCTCCCGGACCATCCCCCTCTGCCGCGGGGACAGCGGGCCAAGGTCGGCCAGGTCCATCCGCGTGATTGTGCGTCCATCTTCGTTGACGAAGGTCTGTTTCATCGCATCGCCCCCCTATCGTCTTCCTTCCAGCCAGCGAAAATACAGGTCCTTTTCATCGCTCTCCGCGATTCTCGCCGAGATCAGGCGGATGTATTTGTCGTCCTCGTAGTCGCGTACCGTATAGACGACGTACAGCACGTCATCTACCCATCCCAGCGTCGTATAGCGGTCCTCCCATTCTCCATAGCGGTTGACCCCGCTGTGCGCTTCATCCCAGATTTCCATGTAAGGGCTCAAAAATACACGGGCCGCCGTCTCAAAGTCAATTCCGTGCTTTCGGAGATTAATGCGGTTCTTTCCCTCGTCCCATTCTAATTTGCTCATACCAAGCAGCCCCGTTTCAAAGCCCTTTCGTGTTCACCTATAGTTTACCACACATAAGCAGCGACGTCAATAAACCAGTAAACAGAAATAGCTTAGCCTCCTCTACAGTACGCACGGAAGTCGCTGTTTCTGTTCCCTTTTCCCTCTAAACAGCCCCCCGCCCTTCTCGCATAATTATCCCACGGCCCACGCATGAATGACAAGACGGATTGAAATCTTACAGAAAGGTTACGAATCGTACCTGTTTCAATCACATGTACCATTCGTGTCGTCAGGCGCGAATTTCCGCGTTCCTTCCTCCCTCGCGCAAAATCCGCAGATTTTGCGCGACAGGCTCACGCATTCATGCGTGAGCCGTGATAATTATCCTCCCCTGCCTTGACAATCCCCCGTCCCGACTGCTACAATAAAGTGATTGAATAGGCTGTTTTGGAGGCATTGAGATGTATGTGATCGTGGGGCTGGGGAATCCCGGCAGGAAGTACGAGCACACCCGGCACAACGTGGGGTTTGACGTGGTGGAGGTGCTGTCCCAGAAGTACGACATCCCCATCCACAAGCTGCGCTGCAAGGCGGCGGTGGGCGAGGGCGTGATCCGGGGGCAGCGGGTGGCGCTGTGCCAGCCGCAGACCTTCATGAACCTGTCCGGGGAGTCCGTGGTCCAGCTGGTGAACTGGTACAAGCCCGAGCACGATCAGCTCATCGTCTGCTACGACGACGTGGACCTGCCCGAGGGCAAGCTGCGCTTCCGTCCCAAGGGCTCCGCGGGCACCCACAACGGCATGCGCAACATCATCTACCTACTGGGCTGGGACGACTTTCCCCGGGTGCGGGTGGGCATCGGCCGGCCGCCGGAGGGCTGGGACATGAAGGACTGGGTGCTGGCCCCCTACGCCACCAAGGAGCTGCGCCAGACCATGTTCGACGCCTACATGGGCGCGGCGGACGTGGTGGCCGAGCTGATCGCCAACGGCGTCGAGCCCGCGCGGCAGCTGGTGGGCAAGCTGAACGGCTAAGCGGCGGGAAATGGAGAATTGAAAATGGAGAATGGAGAATGGATGTGCAAATCCCTGCGGGATTTGTCTGATCAAAGGAGATACGGTATCTCAATTCCCAATTCCCAATTCCCAATTATCAAAAACGGAGTTTTTGAATCATGCAGGACATCGGACGCCAAGTGGATTGCCTGTTCACGCCGATGGACGGGCTGGAGGGGTTCAACGAGCTGACGCGCGCGCTTGAGGCGCCGGGCGTCTGTTCGGTGTACGGTCCGGACGACGCCCAGCGGGCGCATCTGCTCTCGGCGCTTGTGCGGAAGCTGGGGCGGACGATGCTGGTCATCGAGCCCAACGACCTGGCGGCCTCCCGCATGGCCGAGGACATGAACCTGCTGCTGGGCGGCGGGGCGCGCTTTCTGCCGGGGCGGGACGTGACGTTTTTGAAGACCGCCGCCTCCAGCCGGGAGCTGTCCATGCGCCGCATCGAGGCGCTGGGCGACTGCATGACCGGCGCGGCCCGGGCGCTGGTGGTGTCCGCGGACGCGCTGCTGTTTCGCATGGCCCCGCCCCAGAGCTTCGGGGAGCGGGTGATCGACCTGTCCGAGGGCATGGTGATGGAACCCTCGGAGCTGATGGCGAAGCTGACGGCGGCGGGCTACGAGCGGGTCCACCTGGTGGAGGCCCGGGGCCAGTGCGCCCTGCGCGGCGGCATCATGGACGTGTACCCGGTGGGCAGTCCCAACGCCCTGCGCGTGGAGTTCTTCGACGACGAGATCGACTCCATACGCTCCTTCGACGTGATGACCCAGCGCTCCATCTCCCGGCGGTCCTCGGTGCGGCTCTATCCCGCCCAGGAGTTCCGGCTGGACGACGCGGCCCGCAAGCAGGCCATACAGGCGCTGGAGGCGCTGCTGGACGACCATCCCGACGGCGACGCCCCGGGCCGGCAGTCCGCCATCGAGCAGGAGTTCGACCTCACCCCCTTTGACGAGTTTCTGAAGCTGGCCCTGGAGAGCGAGGAGGCCCCGGCCCCCAAGGGCAGGAAGCGCTCCGGGGGCAAGGCCATGGCGCTGCCCCAGCGGGTGTCCTCCGTCACCACCCTGCGGCGCAACTTTTCGGGCGTGCTGGAGGCGCTGCGCACGGGCCGCGCCCCCGACGGCGGGGATTCGCTGCTGCCGGTGCTGCTGGGCTACACGCACACCGCAGCGGACTATCTTTCGGACCCGGTGGTGGTGTTCGACCAGCCCGAGCGGCTGCGGGAGCGCTGCGAGAACCGGGCGCTGGAGTTTGCCGAGCAGTACGCCGCCGCGCTGGAGCGCCAGGAGGCCCTGCCCGCCCAGGCCGGGCTGCTGCTGACATACGACGATCTGCTCACCCGCGTCCGCGACCGCCGGGTGCTGCTGACCAACCTGTTTCTGCGCACCGAACGGGACTTCCGGCCCACCAGGCTGGTGAAGCTGGAGTGCCGCAACGCCTCGGGCTATCAGGGCAACATCAAGGAGCTGGCCCGGGACCTGGACACCTGGAAGCGCGAGGGCTGGCGGGTGGCGCTGCTGGCCGGCGGCACCGCCCGGGGCGAGCGCCTGGAGGGCGCGCTGAACACCCAGGAATCCCCCGCCCCCTTCATGGCCGAGATCCCCGACGCGCTCGAGCCGGGGAAACCCGTCATCTTCCCCATGACGCTGAACCGGGGCTTTCTCTATCCCGAGATCCGGTTTGCGGTGGTGTCGGAATCGGACATCTACGGCGTCAACCGCCAGCGCCGTTCCCGGCGCGCCGCCACCGGGGAGAAGCTGGCCGCGTTCACCGACCTCAAGGTGGGCGACTACGTGGTCCACGAGAACCACGGCATCGGCCAGTACATGGGCATGGTGCGGCTGTCCAGCGACGGCACCTATCGGGACTTTCTGCACATCCGCTATCAGGGCACCGACAAGCTGTACGTGCCCACGGACCAGCTGGACCGGGTGCAGAAGTACATCGGCTCCGAGGGCGAGGCGCCCAAGCTGAACAAGCTGTCCGGAGGCGAGTGGCAGCGGCAGAAGAGCCGGGTCAAGCAGTCCATCCAGGCCATCGCCGGGGACCTGCTCAAGCTCTACGCCGCGCGGGAGTCCATCCCCGGCCACGCCTTCGACCCGGACACCCCCTGGCAGCGGGAGTTTGAGGACGGCTTCCCCTACGAGGAGACCCCCGACCAGCTGGCCGCCATCGAGGACATCAAGCGGGACATGGAGAAGCCCAAGATCATGGACCGGCTGCTGTGCGGCGACGTGGGCTACGGCAAGACCGAGGTGGCCCTGCGCGCCATCTTCAAGGCCGTCATGGGCGGCAAGCAGGCGGCGATGCTGGCCCCCACCACCATACTGGTCCAGCAGCACTACGCCACCATGCTCAACCGCTTCGCCGGGTTCCCCGTCAACGTGGAGGTGCTCAGCCGCTTCAAGACCGCCGCCGAGCAGAAGGACATCCTCCGCCGGCTGGAGGCCGGGGAGGTGGATGTGATCGTGGGCACCCACCGGCTGCTGGCCAAGGACGTGAAGTTCAAGGACCTGGGTCTGCTGGTGGTGGACGAGGAGCAGCGCTTTGGCGTCACCCACAAGGAGGCCATCAAGCAGCTCAAGCGCTCCGTGGATGTGCTGACGCTGACCGCCACGCCCATCCCACGGACGCTGCACATGTCCATGGTGGGCATCCGCGACATGAGCCTGCTGCAATCCCCGCCCGAGGAGCGCTACCCGGTACAGACCTACGTGGTGGAGTACTCCGACGGGCTGGTGCGCGACGCCATTCTGAGGGAGCTTTCCCGCGGCGGGCAGGTGTACGTGCTGCACAACCGGGTCCAGACCATCGAGGTCATGTACGCCCGGCTGAAAAAGCTGGTGCCCGAGGCCCGCATCGCCGTGGGCCACGGCCAGATGCGCGAGCACGCCCTCGAGGACGTGATGCTGGACTTCTACGACGGCAAGTTCGACGTGCTGCTGTGCACCACCATCATCGAGGCGGGGCTGGACGTGCCCCGGGCCAACACCATGATCGTCTGCGACGCGGACCACTTCGGCTTGAGCCAGCTCTACCAGCTCCGCGGGCGCGTGGGGCGCAGCAACCGGCTGGCCTACTGCTACCTCACCGTCAACCCCAACAAGGTGCTCACCGAGTCCGCCGACAAGCGCCTGGCCGCCATACGGGAGTTCACGGAGTTCGGCTCCGGCTTCCGCGTGGCCATGCGGGATCTGGAGATCCGCGGCGCGGGCAACCTCCTGGGCTCCGAGCAGAGCGGCTTCATGGCCACCGTGGGCTACGACCTCTACGTCAAGATGATCGAGGACACCGTTCGGGAGTTGCGGGGCGACGTGGGCCAGGGCGACATCGAGACGCGGGTGGACGTCAGGGTGGACGCCTACCTGCCCCAGGAGTACATCGCCAACGACCTTCTGCGGGTGGAGATGTACAAGAAGATCGCCTCCATCCGCAGCCAGGCTGACCGGGACGACCTCATCGAGGAGCTGATCGACCGCTTCGGCGACCCCAACAAGCCCGTCATGAACCTCATCGAGGTCGCCCAGCTCAAGGCCTGCTGCGGCAAGCTGGGCATCGACTATGTGACCCTCAGGGGCGACGAGCTGCACATGCGCTTCGCCATGGCCGCGAACATCGACCTCATCCGCGTCCTCACCGCCGTCCGCGCGTTTCCGCAATACCTCACCGTCCGCGGCGGCAACCCGCCCGCCATCGTCTACTACGAGCGCAAGAAGGAGCCGGAGGTCCTGCTCCGGGGCTGCGTGAAGGTGATGACGCAGGTGGTCGAGCGGTTTGAGGCGGCGGGGGCGCAGGACACGTCCGAACAATGATCTGAAAAGGAGCGTTCGTCATGGAGATGGCAATGTCTTTTGAGCGCAAATGGCGCATGCTGAGCCCGGACAATCAAAAGCAGGCCTCTGATTTCATGGATTTTCTGCTTTCCCGCCAGGAGCAGGCGGCAGCCGAGCCCAGGCGCTCCCGCATCCGCTTCGGCATCTGGAAGGACGAGCCCTTCTATATCGCCGATGATTTTGACGCGCCGCTGGATGATTTTGAGGAGTATATGTAATGGTTTTGCTGGACACGCACATCCTTTTGTGGACGCTCTTCGATGAGAAGCAGCTGACTCCGAAGGTCGTCGAAATCATGGAAAACAGCGATTGCTGCATCAGCATCGCATCCATGTGGGAATTGGCAATCAAAATGAGCCGCGGCAAGCTCCGGCTGCCCAAAACGCTGCGCGAGATCGCGGATGAATGCGCGCTCATGGGGATTGAAATCGTCGGCATTTCAATGGAGGACTGCATTTGCCTTCGGTCTCTGCCCTGGATTCACAAGGACCCGTTTGACCGCATCATACTATCCCACGCCATCGCCGAACACATGCCTTTGATTTCACACGACAGCTTTATCCAAAGCTATGAGGGTGTACAGGTGATCTGGTAAGGTGGCATAAACGATTCATGAAGGAAGGTTCCCGCCATGTCCAACGGCTTTCTCCCCGTGACCCCAAAGGAAGCGCGCGCCCTCGGGTGGGACGCGCCGGACTTTGTGTACGTCACGGGGGACGCCTATGTGGATCACCCGTCGTTCGGGCTGGCGATCATCAGCCGGGTCCTGGAGCGGGCGGGCTACAGGGTGGCGATGCTGCCCCAACCGGACTGGCACACCTGCGAGCCGTTCAAGGCGTTCGGGCGGCCAAAGATCGGTTTTCTGGTGACGGCGGGGGTCATCGACTCGATGGTGAACCACTACACCGCCGCGAAGAAGAGGCGCTCCGAGGACGCCTACTCCCCCGGCGGGAAGGCGGGGCACCGGCCGGACCGGGCCACCATCGTCTACTGCAACCGCATCCGGGAGGCGTATCGGGACGTGCCCATCGCCATCGGCGGGGTGGAGGCGTCGCTAAGGCGGTTCGCCCACTACGATTACTGGGACGACCGGGTGCGCAACTCCATGCTGGTGGATTCCGGCGCAGACGTGCTGATGTTCGGCATGGGCGAGCGCAGCATATTGAAGGTGGCTGAGTGGATGGTCTCGGGCCGGGATTTCTCGGAGATGCGCGTCCCCGGCACCTGCGTGATGGCCGGGGAGGCGCCCGAGGGCTTCATCGAGATCCAGCCCATGGAGGTGGTGGCGAAGGACAGGCGCGCCTACGCCGAGGCCTTCAGGGTCCAGTACGACCAGCAGGACCCGGTGCGGGGCAAGCCCATCGCCCAGAAGCACGGCAAAAAGTGGATGCTTCAGAATGTGCCCGACCTGCCGCTGACGGAGGCGGAGCTGGACGCGGTGTACGCGCTGCCCTACAAGCGGGCGTGGCATCCGATGTACGACAGGCTGGGCGGCATCCCGGCCATCGAGGAGGTCAAATTCTCCATCGCCTCGGTGCGGGGCTGCTTTGGGGCGTGCAGCTTTTGCGCGCTGACCTTTCACCAGGGGCGCATCGTCACCAGCCGCAGCAAGCAGTCCATCCTCGAGGAGGGGAAACTGCTGACGCGGCAGCCCGACTTCAAGGGCTACATCCACGACGTGGGCGGGCCCACCGCCAACTTCCGAAAGCCCGCCTGCTCAAAGCAGCTCAAATGCGGGGCCTGCGTCCACCGCCAGTGCCTGTTCCCGAAGCCCTGCCCCAACATGGTGGCGGACCACCGGGAGTATATCGACATCCTCCGGTCCCTGCGGGCGCTGCCGGGGGTCAAGAAGGTGTTCGTGCGCAGCGGCATACGCTACGACTACGTGATGGCGGATAGGAAGTCGAACTTCCTGAAGGAGCTGTGCGCGCACCACGTTTCTGGGCAGCTCAAGGTCGCCCCGGAGCACGTCAGCCCCCGGGCGCTGCACTACCTGGGCAAGCCGGAGGTGGAGACCTACGACGCCTTCGTGCGGAAGTACAGGCAGATCAACGAGAGCCTGGGCCTGAAGCAGTACCTGGTCCCCTACTTCATGTCCAGCCACCCCGGCTGTACGCTGGACGACGCCATACTGCTGGCACAGTACATGAAGCGCACCGGGCAGCACCCGGACCAGGTGCAGGACTTCTACCCCACCCCCGGCACGCTGTCCACCGCCATGTTCTTCACCGGGCTGGACCCCCGGGACATGACGCCGGTCTACGTCCCCCGTGACCCGGAGGAAAAGGCCATGCAGCGGGCGCTGATGCACTACTTCAAGCCCTACAACCGGCAGCTGGTGATCAAGGCGCTGCGGAAGGCGGGCCGGGAGGATCTGATCGGCTGGGGGAAGGAATGCCTGATCGCCCCCTATGAGCGCAGACCCGCCGCCAAAAAGGCGGAGGCGAAGAAGCCCGAGGCGCGGCCCAAACCGCCCCGGGGCAGGACACACAGGAGATAGAGCATGAAAAAAGGCGATTTGAGGCGCGGTCAGATCCTGGACACCGCCGAGGCGCTGTTCTTCGAGCAGGGCTATGACCGCACCAGCATCCAGGACATCCTGAACCGTCTGGGCATATCCAAGGGCGGCTTCTACCACTATTTCGACGCCAAGGAGACCGTGCTTCGCGAGATCTGCGAGCGGCGCTGGACGGCGCAGTTTGACCGGGTGCGGATGGAACTTTATTCCGGCAGGCTGCATCCAATAGAAAAGCTGAACCTGCTGATGCGGCTGGCCAACCTGTTCGAGAACGAGGACGCCCACTTCGCGGCGCTGATGCTCAAGATCTGCTATCGGGACCGGGACGTGGCCATCCGCGACTACCGGCGGCGCATACTCATCGCCAAGGTGACGGAGTATCTGAGCGACGCGCTGGCCGAGGGCGTATCCCAGGGAGCGCTGCACACCCGCCATCCCCAGGAGACGGCGAAGCTCCTGCTGCCGCTGGCCTGCGACATCAACGACGAGGCCTGCGACCTGCTGGCCTCCCAGCCCGAGAATCCCGACAGGATGCTTCGGGTGATCGAGCTTTTGAACGTCTACCGGGAGGGCGTGGAGCTGCTGTCCGGCGCGCCCTACGGCACGGTGGTGCTGTTCGAGGCCGGCGCGCTGGTCGCCGCGTGGCAGCGGGCGACGGAGGAATTGGACCGACTGGAGGGATAACGATGCTCAAACACATTCTGGCGGCCGCGATGGCCGCGCTGTATATGCTGACGCTGACCGGCCTGGCCGAGCTTCCGTTGATCGTGGTGCCCACCGCGGCCCCGGAGGCCGAAGCCCCGGAGGCCGAAGCCATCGAGGCCATGCCCACCCCGGAGCCCGCCCAGACCGTGGAGCCTGACGCACAGGACACGGAGCCCGACGCCCAGGCCGCGAAGCCCGAGACGGAGCCGGGACGGCTGGCGGGCATCGTCATCGGCATCGATCCCGGCCACCAGGCCCACGGCAACAGCCAGAAGGAGGCCGTCGCCCCCGGCAGCCGCGAGAAGAAGGCCAAGGTGTCCTCCGGCACCGACGGCGTGGTCACCGACATCCCCGAGTACGTCACCGTGCTGGAGATCTCCTTTCAGCTGCGCGACGCCCTGCTGGCCGAGGGGGCCGAGGTTTACATGACCCGCGAGGAGCACGACGTGGACATCTCCAACCAGGAGCGGGCGAAGATGATGAACGAGCTGGGCTGCGACCTGGTGCTGCGCATCCACTGCGACGGCGCGGACAGCTCCAGGGCCAATGGCATCGGCCTGTACGTCAACGAGAGCTTTCCCATCTCCGAGGCCAGCTACGCCGCCGCCGAGGCCATCCTCCCCCGCATGTGCGAGGCCACCGGCGCGAAGGAGCGCGGCATCTTTGAAAGCGACAGCTACACCGGCCTCAACTGGTCCGAGGTGCCCTGCATCCTCGTGGAGTGCGGCTTCATGTCCAACCCCCGCGAGGACGAGCTGCTCAACACCCCCGAATACCAGCGGCTCCTGGCCCGGGGAATGGTCGAGGGGATATGTGATTACTTCGGGCGGGGAGAATGAGATCAGGGAAAAGGGAATAGGGAAAAGGGAAAAGGGGTTACGGCTGCCGCGCGCACTTGCATGGGATAGTTTGTACAAGCCTTATGCAATTCCACGCGGCAGCCGTCGCCCCTTTTCCCTTTTCCCTTTTCCCTTTTCCCTTTTCCCTTTTCCCTGTTCCCTGTTCCCTCGTCCCTCCCGTTATTTATCACAACCTCCCTTGACATATCAATATGCCGCGTTTAGAATGATTCACAGAGCATACAAGGGAGGAAACCGGACTTGCAGGGAAACAATCGCAATGAGAACAAGATGGGGGTCATGCCGATCCCGAAGCTGATCGTGAACATGTCGCTGCCGATGATCGTGTCGATGCTGGTGCAGGCGTTCTACAACATCGTGGACAGCTTCTACGTGGCGAAGGTGAGCGAGCAGTCGCTGACGGCAGTGTCGCTGGCCTTCCCGGCACAGAACCTGATGATCGGCGTGGCCACGGGCACCGCGGTGGGTGTGAACGCGCTTTTGTCGCGGGCGCTGGGCGAGAAGAACCAGGACCGCGCCAACGACATCGCCGAGCACGGCGTGTTCCTGGCGCTGGTAGGCTATCTGATCTTCCTGGTGTTCGGCCTGTTCGGGGTGCGCTTCTTCTTCGCCTCCCAGACCGGGGTGGAGGAGATCATCGATCTGGGCGTGGACTACCTGTCGGTGATCTGCTGCTTCTCCTTCGGCGTGTTCGGCCAGATCATGTTCGAGCGCCTGATGCAGTCCACCGGCCGCACCATCTACACCATGTACACCCAGGGCCTCGGCGCGATCATCAACATCATACTGGACCCGGTGTTCATCTTCACCTTCCACCAGGGCGTGAAGGGCGCGGCCATCGCCACGGTCATCGGCCAGATCATCGCCTTTTGCCTTGCGGTGTTCTTGAACCACACCAAGAACGCCGACGTGCAGCTGAACCTGAAGCGGTTCCGCCCCAAGGCCCGGATCGTCGGCAGTATCTACGCCATCGGCGTGCCGTCCATCATCATGGTGGCCATCGGCTCGGTGATGACCTTCGCCATGAACAAGATCCTCATCACCTACCACGCCGCCAGGGAGACCGCCGCCACCATCTTCGGCGTCTACTTCAAGCTCAACAGCTTCGTGTTCATGCCCGTGTTCGGCTTAAACAACGGCATCATCCCCATCGTGGCCTACAACTACGGCGCGCGCAACCGGCGCAGAATGCTGGCCGCCATCAAGACCTCCGTGATCTTCGTGGGCTCCTACACCATCCTCGGGGCCATCGTGTTCATGACCGTGCCGGGGGCGCTTTTGAAGATCTTCAACGCCTCCGAGACCATGCTCCTCTACGGCTGTCCCGCCCTGCGCATCATCGGCTCCACGTTC
Organism: uncultured Eubacteriales bacterium; assembly: GCA_902799465.1. Lineage (GTDB taxonomy): Bacteria > Bacillota > Clostridia > Christensenellales > Aristaeellaceae > UBA2862. Next base: position 475 of record CADCAS010000060.1, on the reverse strand, counting down.
ATCTTCGCCGGGGTGTGCATCGCGCTGGGCTCCTCCTTCCAGGCGCTGGGCTACGGCACCTATTCCATGATCGTCTCCCTGGCCCGCCAGCTGCTGGTTCTGGTCCCCGCCGCCTATCTGCTGGCCCGCCTGGGCGTCAGCGTCAACAACCCCGACCTGGTCTGGTACTCCTTTCCCATCGCTGAGATCGCCTCCCTGGCCACCACCCTGATCCTGTTCCGCAGGCTCTATAAAAACGTGATCGCCCCCGTGCCGGAAGGGAGCGCGGCATGACGGGCAATGGATAATGGAGAATTGAGAATGGACAATGGACAATTCAGGTGGAAATCCTTACGGATTTCTTGTTACCATTCGGGCTTCAAATTGGGATTTGTCGAATGAAAAATGAGGAATTAGGAATGAGGAATTAGGAATTATAAATGGCTTGGCTGCGTAGGGGCGGCGATGCGCCACCCGCCATGCAAGTACGTATTGT
>CADCAS010000059.1:19741-21101 GCA_902799465.1 uncultured Eubacteriales bacterium | reverse complement strand
TTGGTAGTTTGTTGTTTCATCACCTTCATTCTACCACAAAGCAGCCTCGCTGTCTCTAGCTTGGCTGCTTTTCCGTGGGACTTTTTTTACAGCCCCGTGCGCCCCGGGGCGCTTTCGATTGACGCGCTCACCCCGGCATGGTATAATGTTATCTATCATCGACAAACGGAGGTCGCACACATGGAACAGCAGGTTCAAAAGAAACGTATCTTTTCGGGCATCCAGCCCACGGGCAATCTGACGCTGGGCAACTACATCGGCGCGCTGCGCAATTTCAATCTCCTGCAGGAGGAATACGACTGCCTGTATTCCATCGTCGACCTGCACGCGCTGACGGTTCGGCAGAACCCGGCGGAGCTTCGCAAGGCCTGCATGCGCACCATGGCGATCTTTCTGGCCAGCGGTCTGGACCCGGAGAAGAACATCATCTACTTCCAGAGCCAGGTGGCGGCCCACGCGGAGCTGGCCTGGGTGCTGAACTGCTTCACCTACATGGGCGAGATGAGCCGCATGACCCAGTTCAAGGACAAGTCCGCCAAGCACGCCGACAACATCAACTGCGGCCTGTTCACCTACCCGGTGCTGATGGCGGCGGACATCCTGCTGTACCAGACCGACCTGGTGCCCATCGGCGCGGACCAGAAGCAGCATCTTGAGATCTGCCGCGACATCGCCGAGCGCTTCAACGCCATCTACGGCGACGTGTTTGTCATCCCCGACGGCTACTTCCCCAAGGTGGGCGCGCGTGTCATGTCCCTCCAGGAGCCCACCCGCAAGATGTCCAAGTCCGACCCCGAGGAGACCTACATCGCCATACTGGACAAGCCCGAGATCATCCGCAAGAAGCTGCGCCGCGCCGTCACCGACTCCGAAAACACCGTGGTGTTCGCCCCGGAGAACAAGCCCGGCGTGGCCAACCTGATGTCCATCATGTCCGCGCTCACCGGCAGGACCATGGACGACATCTCCGCCGAGTATTCCGGCCAGGGCTACGGTAAATTCAAGGACGCCGTGGCCGACGCCGTCATCGCCACCCTGGAGCCCATCCAGAACGAGTACGAGCGCATCTCCGCCGATAAGGCATACCTCCAGCAGGTCATGGACTCCGGCAAGGAGCGCGCCTCTGCCATCGCCCACCGCACCATGCTCAAGGTCCGCAAAAAGCTCGGCATCGCGCCGTGGAAGCTGTGACAACAATGGGGAATGGAGAATGGGGAATGGGGAATGGCGGCGCAAATCCTGCGGATTTGTTTGATTGAATGTATCTATTCAGTCCCACTGTGATAAATGAGGATTGGCGGGATGACGAAGGACCTCATCCGTCAGCCCTTCGGGCTGCCACCTATCCGGGGCCTGCCGG